>JBEBTM010000445.1:0-4040 GCA_040393745.1 Thermogutta terrifontis
TGAAATGATACAAGGTGAAGAGTAAAAGCGTGGTAAAGTCCTTCCCCGGCACCAGGTCGATCCCGGGCCTGAGCCCCCTTGCATACTGGTCGCTGAAAAAAACGCTCGCAACAATCATTTGCAGGGCCAAGTACGTGCAGAACAGAGCCATGACGGCCCGGCTCCGAACCATACGGCGGATTTCAAAGACAAAAACGGGACTGAAACGGTCGCTGAGCGTCATTACCATTCACGGTATTGGAGATTGCCTTCGGACGGAGTACCCCGACTTTCTTCGTTTGGATCCGTCGTCATGGATTCAAAAGACTTATCACGTCCGGCAAAAATGAAAAACGGGGACGACGTGAAGGTATTGCTTGTGATTGTACCACGAAAATCGCCACGTTTACCCGATTTCACAAAAATAATACTTTTATCAATAAAAATTTATTTATTTTTTGCCTCCGAGAACTGGACATTTGCGTTGGATGGGCTAGAATACTGAAAATGGTCGATTTTGCGGAGAATTTTACGGTCCAGCTTCTAAGAAACGGCTCGACCTCCCCTTCAGGACGCACAAAGGTCCAATTCCCCATCGCATCGGATGAAAACCATCAAGATTACCAAGGGTTGCAATATTCCAATCTCGGGTCAACCCGAACAAACCATTTCGGACGGCCCGCAGATCAACCGATTTTCTTTGACCGCCTCGGATTACGTTGGCATGAAACCGACGTTTCACGTCAATGTCGGTGATCAGGTTCGCCTGGGCCAGCTCCTCTTTGAGGACAAAAAAACGCCCGGCGTGAGGTTCACCTCGCCCTGCTGCGGAACCGTTACGGCCATTATCCGAGGTGATAAGCGAGCCTTTCGGGAAATCATCCTTGAGCGGGCCGATGTGGAGAATCCTCTGCAATTCCGGGATGGAATCAACCCCGACCTCGTCGGTTTACCCGGTGACACGGTCAAAAACCGCTTGGTCGAATCCGGCCTCTGGACGGCCCTGCGAACCCGGCCTTACAGCAAGGTTCCCTCGCCGAAAACCTTGCCCCATTCGCTCTTTGTCACGGCTATTGACACGCAACCGCTGGCTCCCGACCCCGTGGTCGTCGTCAAGGATCGGCCCGAGGAATTCGTCGACGGATTACGCGTCCTGTCCTCGATTTGCGGTAAAAACCTGTTTCTCTGCGTCGCCCCGGATGAATTTTGGAATTCGCTTCCTGTGAAGGACGTTCCCAAGCTCGAAACGGTTGCCTTCACGGGCCCGCACCCGGCCGGTTTGGCGGGTACGCACATTCATTTTCTCGACCCCGTCGGCGGTGGCAAAACAAACTGGACCATCGGCTATCAGGACGTCATTGCGATCGGTAAACTGTTCAAGACGGGCGAATTGGATCTGACCCGGGTGATTTCTTTGGCCGGTCCCAAGGTCAAAAATCCTCGACTGATCCGAACTCGGCAAGGCGTTTGCCTTCGGGGACTTACGCACGGCGAACTGGTCGAAAACGGTCCCAACCGGGTCGTTTCCGGCAGCGTGTTGGGAGGCCGTTTGGCGATGAGCGACGATGTGCCCGAAGCCGAATTTCTCTGTGGGCTTGGCCGATACCATAACCAGGTTTCGGTCGTCGAGGAAATGCGCGGCCCGAAAATGTTCGATTGGGTGCTCCCCGGCTTCAATAAGTTCTCTCTGTCCCGATTGGTCGCATCCTCGTTTTTGCCACGCCGCCTGATGAATATCGATACAAGCGTCAAAGGAGGTGGGCGGGCCATTTTTCCGGTCCAGGAATTTGACCGGGTCATGCCATTGGACATTTTGCCCATCTTTCTTTGCAAAGCTTTGGAGATCGGTGACATCGAACAGGCCGAGGCACTTGGCGCCTTGGAACTGGACGAAGAGGATCTTGCCCTGTGCACCTTCGTCGACCCCGGAAAAAACGACTTCGGAGCGAACCTCCGGACTCTGCTCACAATCATCGCTAAAGAGGAAGAAGCACCCCGACACTAGGAGGGGTGGGCGTCGAAATAACGTTCATTCCTTTTCCTGGCTTGCGACAGGCTCGGTTTGCCCAAATAGATTGATATCATACACGTTCGAAAAGAGAACATTGAGTCGATTCGGATTGTTTTCGCTTTTGACTCCTGACTTCTGATTTCTTTCCATGAAATTATTTGAAAAAATATTCGACTCGCTTCGTCCGACTTTTGAAAAGGGCAAGCTCTCTTTCTTTTATCCGCTGTTCGAAGCGATTGAAGCGTTCGTGTTCGTCAAGAAGATTACGACCAAAGGAACGGTCCACCTCCGGGATGCCACGGATTACAAACGCATGATGATGGCTGTGGTGTACGCCTTGATCCCCTGCGCCGTCATGGGCATGTACAACGCGGGATTCCAAGCCAACACGGCCATGAACGGACATACCGAAGCCATGTTTGCGGGGAACTTCGGCTTGAACGCCGTGATCCTGAATTTCATCGCCGGTTTTTTCCCGGCCGTGTTCAATCCGGCCAGCATCCTCGGTTGCCTGATCCATGGGGCGGTGTACTTTATCCCGATGTACGCCGTGACCATGATCGTCGGCGGCGTTTGGGAAGTCCTTTTCGCCATGGTTCGCAAGCACGAGGTCAACGAAGGGTTTTTCGTTACGGGCCTGTTGTTCCCGCTCACGTTGCCGCCGACGATTCCGCTCTGGCAGGTTGCCCTGGGAATCAGCTTCGGCGTGGTCATCGGCAAGGAAGTCTTCGGCGGAACGGGCCGGAATTTCTTGAATCCGGCTCTCTGCGGTCGGGCCTTTTTGTTCTTTGCCTATGCGGGCCAGATTTCCGGCGACCGCGTTTGGGTCGCCTGCGACGGTTACTCCGGGGCCACGGCCTTGAGTGTGGCGGCGACGGAGGGCATGGCAAAACTGGACATCTCCGCCTGGAACGCTTTCCTTGGCATCATGCCGGGGTCGTTCGGCGAAACGTCGGTGCTGGCCTGCTTGATCGGTTTGGCGATCTTGGCGATTTATGGCATCGCTTCGATTCGAATCATGCTGAGCGTGGCCGGAACGACGTTGGCCTTGTCGCTGCTGTTCATGGCCTTTGCGACGGAAGGAAACCCCATGATGGCGATCAGCCCGTACTGGCATTTCCTCCTCGGCGGCATGGCGTTCGGCACGATTTTCATGGCGACCGACCCGGTCACGGCGTCGATGACGAAGGTCGGCCAGATTTTGTACGGAATCGTGATCGGCTCGATCATGATGGTGGTCCGCGTGTTCAATCCGGCGTATCCGGAAGGAATGATGATGGCCATTCTCATCGGCAACGTCACGGCCCCGTTGATCGACCATTATATCGTCAAAGCGAATATCAACCGTCGCCAAAGGCGGCTGGAATTGAAAATTGACAATTAAAATAAAAATGCAAGATTCACTCGTAAAAATCATCGGCGTCGCCGCGGGCGTATGCCTTGTTTGTTCGGTCCTGGTCTCCGCCGCGGCCGTGGCGCTCAAACCCCGCCAGGAAGCCAACGCGCTGCTTTTCAAACAGCAAAACATCCTCCTGGCCGCCGGACTTATCGGACAGGACGACAAGCCGACGATCGCGCAGGCCAAGGCGTTTTTCGACGACGGCAAAATCGAAGCCGTGGTCGTCGACCTGAATACCGGTGAACAGTACAAAGACGTCGATCCGAATTCAGTCGATTTCGACAAGGAACGGAAAGACCCCGCACTGTCGGAAAAACTCGGCGACAAGGATTTGGCGAAGATCGGCGCCCGACCGAACCGGGGCGTCGTTTACATGACGAAAAAAGAGGACGGTTCGATCGGACGGATCGTCTTTCCGATCGTCGGCAAGGGACTTTGGTCCACGATGTACGGTTTCATTTCGCTGAACTATCCGGACTTGACCGTCGCCAAGATCAACTTTTACGCCCACGCCGAAACGGCCGGCCTCGGGGGTGAAATATCCAATCCGAAATGGCAGGCCAAGTGGGAAGGCAAGCATGTCTTCACCGACCCGAACAAGCCCGGTGAAGGGCCGAAAATCGTCGTGGTGCGCAACGGAAAAGTCGAAAC
>JBEBTM010000446.1:0-4034 GCA_040393745.1 Thermogutta terrifontis
TGGCTCGATTTGGCCCCGATTCCCCGTGTGATCGAAAAAGGAAAAACGAAAGACCCCATGGAGGAAATGCTAGAAGCGGCCAAGATGCTCATCGGCGGCAATCCAAACGACCGGCGGTCGCGCCAAGCCGGAACCTTTCTCGCCAAAAGAACCAAGAAAATCAAATTTGACGTCGATTTCGTTTCCCAAGGCACGCAAACCGGCGAAGCGGTCATGATCCAGTTCACGGCCAAAAAGGTGCCCTTCCAAACGCTTGAAGACTTGGGCATGAGGCCCGATCAGAAAGAGAGACTGCTCGGCCAAATGAATGCCCCGAAAGGTCTCTTTGTTGTCTCGGCGGCCCCGGCCAACGGGCTGCGCAGTTCGATGGACGTCTTCGTCCGTTGCTGCGACCGCTTCACTCGCGACGTGGTCAATGTCGAAGATACGTTTAACCCGGTCGAGCCGATTGAAAACGTGATCTTGGCTCAGTACGATTCGTCCAAAGGTGAAACGCCCATGAAGGTTCTGCCGGACGTGTTGTTCAAAGAGCCGCACGCCCTGATTATTCGGGACATGACGGATCCGGAAACCATGGGATACTGCTGCCAGGAAATCGACAAAGACCGACTGTTCATCACGATGATTCGGGCTAAAGACGCCGTGGAAGCGATTCAGCGGTTCATGGCGCTCAACATCCCGAAACAACAATTCCTTTCGAAAATCAGCGGCGTTTCCTGCCAGCGATTGATCCGAAAGCTTTGCCCCGCGTGTAAAGAACCGTACCAACCGGCCCCGCAGTTGCTCGCCCAACTTCGGCTCCAGCCGAACCAGGTCAAAGAGTTTTATCGAACCCGAACACCGCTTCCCGAACAGGAAGAACGGAAACGGGGTGTCTGCGAGACCTGTAACGGCATCGGTTACCACGGTAGAACCGCCCTGTTCGAGATCATCGTTATCAGCGACACTGTCCGCGAAATGCTCCTGGCCGGCGTCAATGCAAACCAGATTCGCCAGCAGTTGGCCAAAGAAGGCCAGCCGAACTTCCTTTCCGAAGGGGTCCGTCTTCTCATCCAGGGCGGAACCACGGTCGAGGAATTTTCGCGCATTATGAAACAGTGAGCATGGCGGCTCATGACGAGCGACTGCCGACCGGAGCGAAATCACCGCAATAATTGAAACGAAGTTCGAAACGATAAAAAAGGTTAAACTTATGGACATATTCTCCGTCTTATACATGTTTTTCCAGTACGGTGTTCCGCTGGCCGCCGTGGGTGCGCTCTTCGGATTCCGGTGGCGGGAGGGGCTTTGGGGAAACACCCTTTCCACGATATGTGTCATTTTCTCTTTCCTGATCGCTGTCGGATGGTGGGAATCCCTGACGATCCTGCTCGTCGGGCAGGTGGAACAGATGCTTTATCTTGCGGATTTCCTGATGTTTTGGGTGATCTTCTTGGTTTCGTTGGCTGTTTTTAACGAGATCACGATGCTCCTGTCGCGGGTGAAGGTTAAATTCGCCGAACCCGTGGAAAAAGCGGGGAATTTCGTTTCCTTGGCGATCCTGTCGGTCATTCTGCTCGGCGGGTATATGTTTTCACTCGATCTGTCCGCCGTGGGTGAAGAAGCTAATGCGTCCGCACCGTCCAACAGTGTCCAAGTTCAAATTTTCCGGTTGTTGAGCGAAGGTTCTTTGGCCTCGTTTACGGAACCCCGTGCGTTTCCTGAAAGTTTTCGTGCCGATCAATTCCGCCGCAAGCAGGCCTTGATGGAGCAGGTCAAAACCAGGGAAGGCAAAGTATTTTACGAAGGCCCCATCCCACCGAGAAAAATACGGTAGTGAAAAAGGAACAACCACGGTTTTTTCCCACTCCCGATTCCTTTATCGAATGCTGCGACCATGTCAGAAAATCAAACTTCGTCGAACTCGCTTTTTTCGAACCATTGGAACGACGGTGATGAAGGAGTCGGGGTTTATTCCCGACTGAGCATTGCTGCTTTGCTTTCGTTCTTTTTCTCGTTGGCCTCGTTCCTCGTTTTTTTCACGGTCTGGTTCGCATTTCTGTCCGTTTTGGGGATCTTACTCGCTCTTTTCGCGGTGTACTCGATTCGGCGTTCGGAAGGCGGACTCACAGGGCTCGCTTTGGCCCATCTTGGGCTTTGCCTGTCGGTGGTTTCCCTCGTGGCCGTTTCCTCTCTTTGGCCGGTCTATCATTACGGTATTCGCAACGAGGCAGACCGTTTTTTCCGCATCTGGTTCAGCGCGGTCCAAGAAGACGACATTCCCTTGGCAAAGGGACTGAGTTCCTATTATTGGTCCCGCCCCAAGCACGATGACAAGGAGAAATGGTGGACGAACCAGTATGCGAACAAATTCGCCCACCGCGACGTGCATACGTTCGTCGACGATAAACTCCTGCGTGTCCTGCTGGCTTTGGGTTCGAAAGCCGAAGTGCGGTATTACAAAACCCTGTCTTCCGAATCCGAGGATTCCAAGGATGTCGTCGCTGCGGTCTATTCCGTAACCTATCCGGTCGAAGACGGGAAGAAGGAAACCTTTTTTGTCAAGATGAAAGGTGAACGCGAATACCCCACGGGCGACGCCACCTCGGCCGGCTGGCGACTGGCGTCGAAACCGGAGCTTTTCCTGCCCGACGAATTCAAGACGAAGTAAACCCACCGCAAATCGCGTGACCGGAAACCGACCCCAAGTGGGGCGGTGCCCCGCCTGAACCTGGGGGGGAAGCTGTGCAATTGCTCCTTATTCACGGTTCATGATTTTCCGCAGCAGGTTCAGGGCTCGCTTGATGTAGAGGTCGTCGATGATGCTTGGGTGGCCGACGTAGGGATATCTTTCCGTTGCAAGAATAGCCCGGTTCAGGTCCGCTTCCCGCCCGTCCACCACGGCGACAAAGGTTTCATCGGTGCGGTTGCGATCCGGTTTGCCCGGCGGATAGGGCCCCACGAGCAGAATAAAATCGACATCGAACAGTCGCCGCCCCCGCTTGATCATTTCTTCCGCATCAACGGCCTGTTTCGGCGGCAGGGTGATTCCACCGGCGAAAATCTCTTCAGACGCCGCCGATGCGGCCATGGCTTCCGCCAAAAGGCCGCGGGTTCCCGCCTCGATCACGGCAACCGTCTTTCCCGCCCGAGCCAAGCTTCGGCAGGCGACATCTTGGAGTGTGTCGGATTCTTCACCGTAAACAAGATCGCCGAGCGTTTTGTAAATGATTTCCGCGGTCGGCTCCATGATGGCGAAACACTCTTCCTCGGACTCTCCCTCGGCCGCGATGCGCAGCGTGATGGTGCCCTGCGTGGCCGTGATACCGACCTTGGGATAACGGTTCCGGTTGACAATATCGGGCAGCATGGCTTCGACCTGGCTTTCGCCGAGTCCAAAAGAATGAATCGAACGGAACCGGATCACACGGTGATCGCCCAGTCGATCAAGGAGTTCCTGAATGGCGCCCCGGCCGGAATCGCGCCACATTTCCTTCATCTCGGCCGGAACTCCGGGATAGGCGAAAATTCGCACGAAATTTAATCGGCCCCCCGGCTTCCACGACATCTCGGGCATTCCCCGTAAATCTTTTCTCGCAACAGTAATGTCGACCCCCGGCGCGGTTCCGTGCGGATTGCGAATCGGCGCGGCCCCCTTGGGTTGAAACGCCTGGACTTCATTGACCTTCGGCATCGTCCTGCCGCGACGGTGAAACATTTCCTCGATCTGACGGAAGGATTCCTCGTTCCTTTCCAGGGGCACGCCCGCCCAATCGGCAATAGCCTGTCGGGTAAGGTCGTCAGCCGTGGGTCCGAGTCCGCCGGTCCAAATGATCAGGTCGGCTCGATTCGAGGCAATTCGAAGCACGTCGATCATCGCCGGAAGTTCGTCACCGACGGTGGTGTGGTAGAGTGTGGTCACACCGAGGTCGGCCAGTTCAAGGCTGAGCCACTGAGAATTCGTATCGAGAATTTTTCCCGAAGCTAATTCGTCGCCGTTGGATATGATTTCTGCTTGCATGGGTGGTACTGCAATCGAGAATTGCAGTCGGCAA
>JBEBTM010000447.1:0-4016 GCA_040393745.1 Thermogutta terrifontis
GGCATTTTCGACACTGACCAAGATCGACTGGTGGATGAGAACCGTGACGGGAACCCTGTTCATTCTTGTCGGCATCTGGTTTTCACTGAAATACGTTTATGAAATCTTGTAGAGGAGCATGGAAATTTGCCGAAACCTTGTCATGTTTTCGGAGCTGGATATTGCAGCGAACGGTATTTTCCCAAAAATGCTCTTGCAGCCCTTTTGTGTTCACTGTTTTGCGGAAATACGGGCAGCGTCGAAGGAAAACGCCTGTGCTGGGGAAACCGGGACAATTCCGGCTCTCGATTCGACCGATGATTCTCAAGCCTCGTCGGTTTGTACCAAAAAACCGATTCGAACAGGTGCTACCCGAAGGAAAGTGTTCTGGCATGTCCTTGTATCCTGCTCTGCTTCGCAAAAGCCAAAGGAGACCTTCCAGACAAGCCCGATTCGGAGCGGATACTGTCCGCCTTTGGAAGATCGCTCTGGTTCCGGCAGAATAGGTTCCAACCTTCTCCATTGTTTGTCTGTCAACTCGATGCCGATTTCGCATTCGCGCTTTTTCATAAAAAACCGTAAACTCTTGCCGGAACCGGTTATGAAACTGACTCTAGACACTGTCCTACGGAATTTGTCGTCGGATGGTTGCGTCTGGTGACGTTTTTTGGTAGCATCGGCTCTCTTCTCTTGAAAAGGCGAGAATCGACTCGGTGGGCCGAGCGCCCGCCTGTTGCCACGCTTGCTTTTTGAATCCGACCTTTACGTACAAAACGACCCTGTTCGACACGAACAACCCTTTTTCGACAACGGAGTACATCATCATGGAAATGACCTGCGAATATCTCGGTGACGGTCAAACTCGTCTGACACATGGGGGAAGCGGTGTTGTCGTCAAGACCGATCTTCCTACCGACAACGGCGGACAAGGTCGGGAATTTTCTCCCACGGACCTTTTCGCTTCGTCGCTGGCCGCTTGTGCGGTCACGATCATGGGCAAAATGGCCGAAGTTCGGGGCCAAAGCATTGCGGGAACCCGGATCGCCGTGGAAAAGACCATGGCCGCCGATCCCCGCCGCGTGGCGTCGATCCGGCTCGTTTTCTCGTTTCCCGAATCCGTTTCGAAAGAAGATCGCGACAAATACCTCGCGTCGATCCGAACGTGCCCGGTGCATAACAGCTTGGGGGCCGATGTCGACGTGCAGATCGTCTGCGATTAACAAAATCGCCTGCCAGATCCTGGTGTCAACGGTTTCTTCCCACGAATGGCCCGGCTCGTCGTGGCCGAAATAACATGAATTCCCTGCTGCTTGAACTTTGGCGAACCGTTTCGCCGTTCCATGATCCCGAAGCCGCGATGGATCGACTCCGGGATTTGCTTCGTTGTGGTGAAATCAAGCGGCACGGTGAAACGTCGCTCGTTTTTTCGGATGACGACGCTTCCACGGTCGATCCCGAAATTCAACGTGAAGCCGAGGCGGTCTTTCGCGTCGTCGTCCAGCGTTACCGGGCTTTTCATGAACTCATCCTACTGCGTGAAACGGCGGAAGCGGAGAAGCAGGCCGCTCTGGTCCGATTGGGCCGAAAGGATCTCGGCGATGAAATCATCGGCAAAGAGCAGGGGCTCCGTGAAGTTCTCGCCCGCGTCGAGCAGGTTGCCACATCGGATCTTCCCGTTTTAATTCTCGGTGAAACGGGAACCGGTAAGGAACTCGTTGCGCGAACGATTCATCACCGCTCGACACGTGCAAAGCATCCTTTCCACCGGGTCAACTGCGGTGCGATTCCTCCGGAGCTGATCGACTCGCAGCTTTTCGGGCATGAACGCGGTTCGTTTACCGGAGCCACGGACCTCCGCAAAGGCTGGTTTGAGCGGGCCGACGGCGGAACCTTGTTTTTGGACGAAATCGGCGAACTGCCCCAGGCGGCGCAGGTTCGGCTGCTCCGGATTCTCCAGGACGGCCATTACGAGCGGGTCGGCGGCCAGAAATCGTTGAGTTGCGACGTACGCATTGTCGCCGCGACGAACCGGGATCTTTCCCGAATGGTCGACGACGGCGGGTTCCGAGCCGATCTTTGGTACCGGATTGCCGTATTTCCCGTACAAATACCGCCGCTACGTGATCGGCAGGAGGACATTCCGGATTTGGCGGAGCATTTCGCCCGTCGAGCCGCGATGCGATTCGGCCTCTCCCCGGCCCACCCGACCAAGGAAGAGCTCCGGTTGCTTCTGAACTATTCCTGGCCCGGCAATATCCGGGAATTGGGGAGCGTGATCGACCGGGCCGCGATTTTGGGGAATGGAAAACGTCTGGATATTGCCGCCGCCCTGGGCGGGCCGGGCCCCGTTCTCGCGACCTTGGCAGTTCCGGAACCGCCGACCGCTCCCGAGAATCGTGAAAGCGAAATGGAAACACTGGACTCCCGCATCCGCCGGCACATTGAAAATGCGATCCGAAAATGCCACGGCCGCATCGACGGTCCCTTCGGGGCGGCGCGGATCCTGGGGCTTAACCCGAATACGCTCCGATCCAAGATGCGCAAGCTGGGGATTAAACCTCGGAAGGAGATTTGACGCAATACCTGCAACCGCGGCTTGCCATTTGCCGTCGCTTCAATTTCCGCAGACAAATCGCAGCACGCCCGGCATGGCCTCGCGCCAATATTCCCAAGTATGACCGCCCCGGCCGACGTGATATTCGTGCGGAATGTCCAGATTGGTCATCCGGCGATGCAGCCGCTCATTTACGCCGAGTAATCCGTCGCTTTTACCGCAGTCGATGTAAAAACGGACGCTCATGTCCGGCTCGGATCGGGTTTCCACCGTGTTTTGCAACAACCGATTCAAGTCGTTTTCGCCGCCGGACTCTTCGGGGTCGAATGTTTCCTTGAGTTCAAACGCCCCGCCGATGACACAAGCGGCCGCGAATTTGTCGGGATGCTTCAACCCGTAGAGCAGTGCCCCATGGCCGCCCATGGAATGCCCGGCGACGAATCGGGATTCCTTGTCCGTTTTCACGCGATAATTCTTTTCGACGGTCGGAATCAGTTCCCGGAAGAAATAATCCTCGTAGCGGTAGCGCTGTCCAAGGTTGGCATAAGAGCCGCCACGAGATTTCGGCATGACGAGGATCAGGGGCTCACATTCGCCTCTTCGGATGATCGTGTCCGCGATGCGTCTGATGCCGATTTTCCGCGGGTAGATCGTGTGATCGCCCGTGGAGCCATGGAGGAGATAAAGCACCGGATAGTGCCGGTCCCGGTTCGCCGAGGTGTAATACTCCGGTGGAAGGTACACGGAAAACTCCATGGTTTCTTTGAGAATCACGCTGTCGATTCGGCCGTTTTCCGAAAGGGTGCTACCGGTGTGTTTCGAATAAAGGACACCGAGCAACAGGATGCACGCCGCTAATGAGCCGAGGAGGATCCATCTTCGCTTTTTCATGGAAAGGGTCGGAGTACCGTAAAGACAGGTCAACGAATCACGTTGGCGATGATTTCCTTGTCGAAGTAGTTGATTTCCATACCGGCATCGACGATGATCTTCTGGGCCGTGATGCCGCTGGATCGGGGGCTCAGCAGGAAAACCGCAGTCGCGGCGGCTTCCTCTGTGGAAACGGCACGCTTGCGGGGAATCGCCTTTTCCGCGTAAAGATACGAGTCAGCGTAGCCCGGTATTCCAGCGGAAGCCGAAGTCTTCAGCAAGCTCGGAGCCACGGCGTTGAATCGGATCTCGGAAAATTCGCTGAATGATTTCGTCAGAAACGCCAGCGACGAATCCAAGGCTGCCTTGATCGGGGCCATGAAGCCGTAATTCTCGCTGGCCATGCGGGTTGTGGAAATCGAAATCGTGACCACCGAAGCATCTTTCTTGAGTAGCGGGGCCAATTCCCGACAAATCGAGATCAGCGAGAAGCAGGAAATATCCAAAGCCTGCAAAAACGCTGCTTTCGGCGTCTCATGGAACGGTTTCATGCCGCCGCTGTATTCGGCAAAAGGGATGGAATGGACCAATCCTTCGTACCGTTCGTCGGCCT
>JBEBTM010000448.1:0-4007 GCA_040393745.1 Thermogutta terrifontis
GGCGGAAAAGCCAGCCGTGGTCGGAACCGTCGTACTGGCGGTTGCCCTCTCGTGCGGAAACGAGGAAATATTCCTCCGAAAGCGGATACGGCGTTTTGTAGGCATAAATCTTGCCCGAAGCATGGTAGTCAACGCTTGGCGGCGGGTCGGTCGGACCGTTTCCGACTTCCGGCCAAGGGCACTCGCGGGTGACCCGCTCCAAACCGTCCGGGTAATCGAGACCCTTGGTCGGATCAATCATGCCGAGGGAGCCGTCGAACCAGGCATGGTGGCCGAGTCCGATGAACATGACCTTCTGGGAGTTCGGGATCGCCCGAGCTTCGGTCAGCACGTCGGGCCAGACACTTTGATTTCCCCAGAAAATCTGCGGGTTCGTACCGTCGGGATTACAGGCCCAAAGCGACTGGACACGCCAAAGAGCTTTATCGGTGTATTCCCAGCGGGTGAAAATCACGCGACCGTCATTCAGGATCGACGGCAGATACTCCGGTTCACCATTGGCCGAAATAACGTAAATGTTTTTGCCATCGGCATCGCACCGGCTCAGGGCGAAAGAATGGGTCATCGGCATGCAACGAACGTAGCTGTGTTGCCGAGACGAGCAAAACATGATTTTACCGTCAGGGGCGTAAACGGGATCGAGGTCGTCGTAATCGCCGTAAGTCAATTGTTTAGCGCCGGTTCCGTCGGCGCTGCATTCGTAAAGATGGAAGGATTTTTCCCCCACGGGACGGTAGCTGAACAAGATTTTCTTCCCGTCGTAGGACAGGTCCGGTCGCCAGAAACTGCCCTTGAAATCGGGCAACAGGTTTTGAACTTCGCTACCGGGATGCAGACCCACGGTGATCAGTTCGCCGCCGTCGACGGCCATGAAACCGTTGCGATGCCGGGCTTCGTGGCCCCATTCATCCGTGGCATCACCGGGCTTGCCCTTGGGATAAGGGTTGTCGATCAGGAGAACGCGGTCGAAATCGACGAGTGGGTTTTTGAAGAAAATAGCTCGCTTGATGGTTCGAACCTCGAAGTAAAGTTCTCGCAATGCGTCCTTTTGCGATTGATTCAGTCCGGAAAGCCGTCGCTGCACGTCCTTGAGCTTGGCAAGTTCGTCTTTGAAATCCGGCGAGGAATCGCCATCGGACAGGCGATCGGCGACTTCACGTGTGTAAGCGATTTCCAAGCGGATTTTGTCCGCCGTAGGTTCGTTGTCGATCTGAAAAAGCCAATCGGCTTTGAGATCGTCGGTGACGTCAAACCCGTCGGACGCGAGGGAATGCGTCGTCAAAAGACAGAGCCAGCAGAGCGACCCCACAACCGACAGGAACGCCGGCTTAAACCAAGAAAAAATTATCGACATAAAATGACCTCGTCGGGGCTCCCGTTTGAAGCGTCTGGCCACGAACGAAAACCCGCAGTTACCGGAAAACGGATGGATCGGCGCTCTCGCCGAAATCCCTAAAAGAACACGATGGAGCCATTTTAGAAAAAAAAGAAACGTGATGCAAGCCCTTGTGTCGGTTAATTGAGAAATTGAATGTACGAGATTCTTTGCCGTGTTCCTGACCGTTTTTCGCAGGCCCCCCCAGTTGACTTGGCAAACTCGGCGGGTAGAATGTCACCCACTGTTGGAAGTTCGCGGGAATGGCGGAATTGGCAGACGCGCCAGGTTGAGGGCCTGGTAGGGGCAACCCTGTGGAGGTTCAAGTCCTCTTTCCCGCAGTTTTTTCTTATCATATCACGGATTTTTCGAAGCGGACCGGGCCCATGTGCGGTCCTTTTTTTATCGAAAGTCCGGTTCGAAATGGAACAAACGGCGCGATGAAATCGACCGATTCGGCCCCGGAAAAAACTTTCCCGGCCCTTGCCGGTACCGCCTCGATTCACATCGAAGGAGCTCGGGTCCATAATCTTAAAAACATCACGCTCGACATCCCGCGCGGTCGGTTCGTCGTTATTACAGGGCCCAGTGGCAGCGGCAAAAGTTCGTTGGCTTTTGATACGGTTTTCGCCGAGGGGCAGCGGCAGTATATTGAGTCACTCTCGATCTATGCCCGACAATTCCTGCATCAACTGGAGCGGCCCGATGTCGACGTCATCCGAGGACTCCAGCCTACGGTCGCCGTGGACCAGCGGGGTCGGATGGCCAATCCCCGGAGTACCGTTGGCACACTCACCGAGATTTACGACTTCTTGCGTTTGCTCTATGCACGGGTCGGCCTGGCCCATTGTCACGAATGCGGTCGTCCCATTCGGCAACAGTCGCCGGAGCGGATTTTGAAGGAAATTCTCAACTTACCTGACGGTGTTCGGCTCATGCTTCTCGCGCCGATTGTCCGGGGTCGCAAAGGTGAACACGTCGACCGTTTCCGTAAAATTGCCAAAGCGGGGTTCGTCCGGGCCCGGGTCGATGGACAACTCCTGGATGTTGAAAATCCGCCGGAACTGGCTTCTGGCAAAACGCACGATATCGAGGCGGTCATCGACCGGATCATTCTCAAGGACGGTATCCGACCCCGACTTTCCGAGTCCCTGCAGCTGGCCCTGAAGCACGGCGAAGGCACGGTGATCGCGGTGTACGAAAAAGAGCGGCTCGCAAATCCCGACGGTTCGACGAAAAGCGTTTGGAAGGACTTGCCCTTCAGCACGCGGTATGCCTGTCCGAAGTGCAATATCAGTTACATGGAACTGGAACCGAGGACGTTCAGCTTCAACAGCCCCTATGGAGTGTGTCCGGCTTGCGAGGGCACCGGTGTTTGCGTCGGTGTTGATGGAGTGGAAAACGACACGAGGGTTTGTCCCGATTGCGGCGGCAGCAGGCTTCGGGCCGAAGCGAGAAACGTGACGATGGGAGAGCGACGCATTCATGAAGTCTGCTCGCTCACCGCCGAGGAATCACTGGCGTTTTTTAAATCGCTGGAAATTGCGGATGACAAAAAGGACATTGCCGCTCCGGTGCTGCGGCAGATTTGCGGCCGGCTTGAATTCCTGAACAATATCGGCCTCGATTATATGACCCTGGACCGTCCTTCGGACACACTCAGCGGTGGGGAGCTTCAGCGGGTTCGATTGGCCAACGATCTCGGAGGCGGGCTCGTCGGTGTCTGTTACGTTTTGGACGAACCCTCGGTGGGACTTCATCCACGGGACAACCGTCGGCTCATCGACGCTCTCCTGACCTTGAAAAACCGGGGCAATACCGTCCTGGTCGTCGAGCATGACGAGGCGATCATGCGTGAAGCCGACCTGATTATCGACATGGGCCCCGGTGCGGGGGATCGGGGCGGTGAAATTGTTGCGACCTTTACGCCGCCGGAAATTTCCCCCCGAAAAAACGGCGATGATCTTGAAACGGAATCCTTGACCTGGGGGTACCTCACGGGCATGGACGAGATTCCCGTTCCGGAAAAACGACGGAAGGTCGTCAAGTCGCGGTCACTTGTTCTCGAAGGGGCCACGACGCACAATTTGAAGAATGTGACCGTTTCCTTTCCTCTGGGAACCTTCATCTGCGTCACCGGCGTGAGCGGCAGCGGGAAGAGCTCGCTCGTCAATGAGACGTTGGTCCCTGCCGTGCGGGACCGGCTTTTTCCGCACCCGACCGGTCGCGGCGGTTTGTACCGAAGTCTTCAAGGCGTGAGTAAAATCGACAAATTGATCGAAGTCGACCAGTCGCCCATCGGTCGTTCGTTACGGAGCAATCCGGCCACGTACACGGGCGTTTTCGATGAAATCCGCAAGATTTACGCCGTGACTAAGGAAGCCAAACGCCGCGGTTACAAGGCGAACCGATTCAGCTTCAACATCGCCGGCGGCCGCTGCGAAGCCTGCCTCGGGCAAGGCATCCAGAAGATCGAGATGCACTTCCTGAACGATCTTTACGCCCCCTGTCCGGTCTGTAACGGAAAACGCTTCAACCGACAAACGCTGGAAGTCAAATACAAACGCAAATCGATTGCCGAGGTGCTGGATTTATCCATCGACGAGGCCAACGGTTTCTTCGAAAATATCCC
>JBEBTM010000449.1:0-3995 GCA_040393745.1 Thermogutta terrifontis
GTGATCGCTACCGTGAATGTCGGGATGAATCGCGGCTTCGGCGACCATGGGCATCAGGCGGTTTGAGACGAGAAAATAATCGATGCGCCAGCCCACGTTGTTCGCCCTGGCATTGCTCCGGTAGCTCCACCATGTGTAAGCGTCGGTCAAGCCGGGATAAATCGTGCGAAAAGAATCGGAAAAACCGGCTGCGAGCAGTTCAGTCATTTTGCCCCGCTCTTCGTCCGTGAAACCGGCGTTTCGACGGTTCGTCTTGGGATTTTTGAGGTCGATTTCCTCGTGAGCTACATTCAAATCGCCGCAGACGACGACCGGTTTGGCTTTATCGAGTTGGGCGAGGTATCTCCGGAAGGCGTCTTCCCATTGCATGCGATAGTCGAGCCGGGCCAATTCCGGCTGCGAATTGGGCGTGTAAACATTAACAAGCGTGAACGCCTTGAATTCCAACGTGATCACCCGACCTTCCCGGTCATGCTCCGGGATGCCCAGTCCATAGGATTCCCGCAACGGTTCAAAGCGGGAAAAAACAGCCGTGCCGGAATAGCCCTTTTTCTCGGCGCTGTTCCAGAATTCGGCGTAACCAGGCAGATCAATTTCGGCCTGCCCCCGCTGCATTTTCGTTTCCTGGAGGCAGACGACATCGGCGTCCAGGCGTTGCATGGATTCCAAAAAGCCCTTTCCCAAACAAGCCCGAAGGCCGTTGACGTTCCACGATAACAGTTTCATGATTGCCTCCTCGGGTAATGAGTGTTGCGACCATTTTACCCGACGAGAACCTCTTTTGGGAGAAGAGGGGCGAAAATTCGAACGGAGCTTCACCGATTTCCGCAAGTGTAGCAAATGGAAGAAATCGTCGCCGTCGGCTTGATCGTGCCGGTGTTGCTGTGTTGGACGTACGACGTTTGAGCGAATCCCCAGGCGCTGGTGCTATGCGTTATGAGCGTCGAAGGTTTGGTCGATGTCGGCGCTGAGGACGTGACCGTTGCCGAAGACGACGAGGCGGGCATGTAGTAGACCGCACTGCTCGACGGTTTGTAAATTCCCGAGGTGCCGGATCTTGCCTTCGGATTGATGGTCGTACTCGCTACGTCGTAGTAGACGTCCTTGGTTCGCAGTGTCCGGGTCGAAGTCAAAACGGCTCCCTGCGCGCTGACGGGTGTGACCATCGGCGCGGGAAGTGACGTGACTCGATAGGCGGAGGCGACAATCATAAAACCGAACGTAGAACGAGGACGGAAAGGCTCCAAACATAAGGGAACCTATTCCGTTTATCCGCTTTTGCCGCCGACCCTGTCCAACCGAACAGCGGTCCCGCCGAATTTTCCGGTTGTAGGAATCAAGACGAGACCTGCGAAATAGGTAGACCGTTGGAAAACAGCAAGGCGGCGGTCAAAAAATGCCGATCCGGTATAATCCGTCTCGCGAAATTCACACGAAGTTAAAAAAAGAATCTTGACTTTTTTATTACTGATATTAGACTAGGCTGACTCTTTCTATTATGACTTTGGTTTCCGGTACGCTAGGTGTATGACCTCTGTATGTATTCTGCGGTCCAGCATTTGTCAGTGGGGTGTTTTGAACATTGGTTCAACCTTGGAATCATGTGTTGATTTATTGGAAAACAAGCACCTTAAAGAGATTGCGTCATTTTATGGCCAAATGCCGTTGTAAGATTTAGGTCGGTTTTTTTCATTTTTTACGAAAGGACAACCGTTATGAGTCAATCGGTTTGTGTTAAAACGCGACACGGGGGGGGCAATTCGGCCTTCACGCTGGTTGAGCTTCTCGTTGTAATCGCCATTATTGGAGTTTTGATCGCCTTGTTACTCCCCGCCGTTCAGGCCGCGCGTGAAGCGGCGCGGAGGATGCAATGTACCAACAATCTGAAACAATTTGGTATTGCGCTGCATAATTTCCATGATACCTATGACCGAATCCCGAACAGTTACAATGACACTCAGTGGCTCTCGTATCAGAGGAGCGATGGGTCGGGCCGGATTGATGCCGTTGATGTCTACAATTTCTGGGTAGGTCTGTTGCCTTTTTATGAGCAGCAAGGTATTTACTCGGAAATCACTTCAGGCTGTTCCGCAGCGGCATCGGCAAGTACTTACCCATCTGACCCTTACGCCTATGGGTTTATTCCGCCGCCATGGAGCGATGGCTACACCACGGGCGAAATCAGTCCCTTTGGTCGTGAAATCAGTACGCTCCTTTGCCCTTCCGACCCCAATGCACGCAAAGAGCGCATGGCGGGTCAAACAGCTTACCACAGCTACTGCGGCAATATCGGCGACTGGATGATCGGCCAGGATTGGGGGGAGTGGTCGACTCCGCGAGGCGTTTTCCGTCATGGCAATCGAGGTCAGGCATCGCTGGCGACGATTACTGATGGGACAAGCAATACAGTCCTTTTTGCCGAAGTCTGTCCATCACAGGTCGGCGGCGATGAATCCGTTCGTGGCACGATTGTCACGGGAGTGAATATTCATGGAAAAGCGCCGGCAAACTGTCTGGCTGTTCGTGGAACGGGCGGTTCCGTGAGTCTTTCCAGCGGTATGGGAACATCGGCTTCTAAAAATCACCGATGGGGCGACGGTCGTATGCCGTTCAGTGTTTTTATGACGGCCATGGCCCCGAATTCGCCGACATGTGTATCGGGCACCGCATGTTACGCCATTACGGCCAGCAGCTACCATTCCGGTGGAGCAAATGCGGTCACATGCGATGGCGCCGTACGCTTCATTTCCGAGACGATCGACTGCGGAGACACGACGAAGTGGCTTGGTCAGGACGAAGGCGCTGCAGAAGGGCATCAGTGGAAAGGTCCTTCAACAGCGGGAATCTGGGGTGCCATGGGTACCCCCTGCCATGGTGAAGCAAAGTCCTTGTAACGCGTGCCCACTTTCGGTCCGTATGAACGTCTTGATGGCAAATGGGCGGATCTCACGCCGATTTGCCATCTTTCCTCTCTTTAACTTGTTGCTTATAGTTTTATGAAACACTGCTTGAAATTTTTTCCTTTGTTGTGCTTGTGCCTTGTATTGACGGCGGGCTGTAACACCGGAAAGCTCAAAACGGAAAGTGTAACAGGAATTGTTACTTACGACGGCCAACCTTTGGCCGATGCTTTGGTTTCTTTTTCCCCCAAGCAGGCAGGGATGGGCCAGCCTTCTTATGGTCGTACCAACGACAAGGGAGAATACATCCTGCAAACGAGCCACGGAAACCCCAACGCCGGCACGACGCCGGGTGAATATTACGTTACCGTTACAAAGAGCGTTGCAAGTTCCGGCCCAGCCACATTGGAATTGCCGATGGGATCGGCTCCAATAGCCCCGTCAGGACCGGTTGAGCAACCCAAGAGCGCCATTCCCGAGGTTTACGGAAAAGCAGATACCTCACCGCTTTCCGCGACGGTCGTCAAAGGCAAGAACAAGATTGACTTTACTTTGAAGTCGAATCCTTAGCACCCGTAACAAGCTGACGGTGTCCCCGGAGTTTGAAAACCGGGGACACCGTCTCCGACTCGTTGTTCTCAATTGTTGAGTTTCTCATTCAATTGCGCGACAAGCTCGTCCTTCTTGACCCGGACCTGCTCCAGCGTGTCGCGGTCCCGAATGGTGACGGTGCCGTCCTGTACGGTTTGGCCGTCGACCGTGATGCAATACGGGGTGCCGATTTCATCCTGCCGACGATACCGTCGACCCACGGCGCCCTTGTCGTCGTAGAAGGCCGACATGTTCTTTTTCAGTTCGCCGTAGATTTCCGTCGCGATTTCCGGCATGCCGTCCTTCTTGACCAAAGGAAACACCGCCGCTTTAATCGGGGCCAAACGCGGATGGAATTTCAGGTAAACCCGCTCCTGCGGATTTCCCTTGTCGTCCGGCGCGGTATCGACTTGATACGCCTCGCAGAGGAACGCCAGCGTGGCACGGTCCGCCCCGGCCGAAGGTTCGATCACATGCGGCACGTAACGTTCCTTGGTCAAATCG
>JBEBTM010000450.1:0-3988 GCA_040393745.1 Thermogutta terrifontis
TGCGTTGCGCCGTATTTCAGGGCACGGTCGTAAAGCATGTCGAACTCGATCGTGACGGGATAAGTCATGTCGCCGCTCTTGGCATTGCCGACGTAGTCGCGGGTGAAGGTGAAAACACCCACCTCGTCAAAATCACCGGTCGCATTACCGTCGAAAATCCGTTCCGTCGCTTTGGCGGTCGTGGCCTCGACCGAAATTTCCCACTTATCATCGTCTTCGATGGTAAAACGGTAGGACGATTCGCCGGTCAGATCATAGTCCAAGTTGACATTGCCGCAGCCGGCGTACTGCATTTCGATCCTGTCGATTTGGAGGCGTGCCCCTTCCAGCTCTTCCGGGATGCCGTCGTTGATGGCCACGATACGAATGTAAGCGCCGTTCCCCCCGTCAAGTTTGATCCAGAATCGGCCATCGGAAGTCATGCGCGGCTCACTGAAATAATCGGGATGCACAACCTGATTGCAGCCACTGCAAGCCGAGGCGGTCAAAATGCGGTAGTCCTTGCCCAAGATCGCACCGCTGCTCGCTTCGTCCGGGAACAATTGAAAATAAATGTGAGCACAAGACTCACTCACGCCATCGGATTGAATCTTGAAGTCGATGAATCCGTCTTCTCCTTGAGGCGTTCGCTCCTTAAGTGTCGGTTCGTTAAGGAGATCGAAGCTGATCTGTACCGTCATGTCCGTCGGGCCGCAACCACAGCCACACCCGCAATCGCAGCCACAGCCGCAGTCGTCGCCGCAGCCACAGGAGGACATTGTCATGATTCCGTGTGCCGGCGGCAGCACGGCATTCGGGGCCGCTCCGGAAATCGACAGGCTGATCTCGTCTTCCTCGGCGTCGTATTCGTCCATGCCCGGCGAAGCCTGCGCCACCTCGTCGAACGGCGAGGGAAAGACCGACGAGGGCAAGGGTGAAACGGACAGCAAGTGCCGCTCCTCCATGGTTTCCAAACAAAGCCGGCGTTTGTGGAGCGGCTCTTTCTTTTGCGCTTTTTCATCGGAGAAAATGCCTGACAGGAAAGCCTGGAGCGAAAACGATTTGTCGGAAGATGATGGCACGGTAACTCCTTTTTTGCGGTTTTGGCGCTCTTGAATTTCAAGCAAACGCCGGTTTTATTTTCCAAACTTTTCTTTTAATGAAATGAATTCGTATTTTTCCGGGCAAACGGCACACGCTTCGATCGCGCCGGAATTCAAGTGGGCGAGAATTTCGTCCCGCGTCGCTTCCGGCGAAAGCGGCTCGTAGCCGAGAACGAGGTTCCATTCCGGCCCCAGGAGTCCGTTTTTGACGTTGCGGATGCAGTGGGCCAAATGCTGGCATTTATAAAGGCGGTTGTCCAGTAACGTCGGGCACACGTTTTTCGTATGGCAATTTTTCCACGCCTCCTCGAAATCGCTGAGAAAGGGGAGCAGTTTGCCCGCGTCGTCGATGCGGTACGTTTTTCGCCATTCCTTGTAACTGGTGTAAATTGTATATGGGATATCGGACCGAATCAAGCAGTCGATTCCCTCGAAGAAGGATTTTGAATATTTTTCGTCCAGATCGTGCCTGGAAACGAAGACGTGGGTTTTCGTTTCGTGGAGTGTGTCCAGAACAGTTTGTTCGGCCCGGGAAAGCAGCAGTCCGTTGGTCGTGATCATCAATCGTGATTCCGGCCAGTATTTCGACGTTTCGCGAATCGCTTCGGCTAAACTCGGGTGCAAAAGCGGTTCACCGCCGATGAGACGGATTCGCCTGGGGGCGATCTTGTTTTTCCAGTGATCGTACCAGGACAGGATATTGTCCAATCGCTCCATGCCCTTGACGTATTTGCAGAAATGCGAGCAGTACTCGCAGTTCAGGTTGCATCCGTAAACGAGGTTGATTTCCAGGTCGCCTATAGCCGCTTTTTCGTTGACCGGGGGCAATTTCGGGACGCTTTGCCGAATAAAATGAACGTCATTGGAAGCGGGCGTTTCCATTCGAATCGCCTCTTCGAAAAACCGCTCGTATTCCGGAACGACGTCTTTTCGGTCGAAGAGGCATTCGGAACGTTCTTTAATTTGTGCGGAAAGACTCCTTCTTTCACTTTCCTCGGTTCCCAGTCGAAGGGCGTGCTGGACGTATTCGTCCCGATCGGCGGCAACGGGGGCGTTTTCAATGTCCATGCAACGATAATGAGCCGTACTGTAACGCCGCACGAGAATGTCGCCCGTTTGCGTGACGCAGGGTACTCCGTACGAAAATGCGTCGTAACATGTCAGTTCGCCCGAATAGACCGGTGAATCAAGAATAATCGTTGCGGCCGACAAGTATCGGTAATAGCGCTCGACAGGAAGTCGCGATACAAAAAACATTCGACGAAAAAGAAGATCGCCCAGGTTTCGCCGCATGCGTTCTTTGATTTTTGAAGCCTGCGGCGACTTCTCGTCAAATAAAAGGAGAATATGTCCTTGCGGATCACCCGCAAGAATGTCCCGGAAATAAAGATCGAATTCCGGATGGTATTTCGACAAGCGATGCGGACAAAAATAAATCGCGCCTTTCGGAGGCAGACCGAGTTCTTCGCGGCTTGAAGAGACCGGTCTCTTTTCATATAATTCCAAATTGGGCGGGGATGAGAGCCGAAAAAGTGTTTCGGTATAATGCTCTTGAGCACCCGCGGTTTCGGCGTCGTTCCAAGTCAGGGAGTAGTCGACATGGTGAACGCCGCCGGTTCCGTGTGTCCCCCAGGCGGTACATTGGATCGGCGCACAATAAGTCATCGGTAGGAACGTGCTCCAAAGGTCGGCCGCGACCTTCCAATGGTACATCACATCACATTCCGTTTGACGGATTGCTTGGACGGTTCGCTCGAAATCATCTGAATACGGGGCATGTGTCACCGAGTCTTTGGGAAAAGAGCGAAACCGATTTGCTTGATCGCCACGATAAAAAAGAAACAATTCGAAACGGCTGCGATCGAGTTTCTCCATGATTCCCCGCATCATTCGACAAAAACCGCCTTCGTGCCCCGGTGTTGTCAGGAATCCGATGCGGATTTTTCCACTTTTTCTGTGCGGATATTTCAGGGACGTCTTTACATGTGGGAACGATTTTTCGAAAAGGCGTGTGAACTTTTCTTTGATCTTCCGGCAACTGCGATTATGATGTGCCAGATGAAATGAAGACGTAAAGCCTTCGTAGGGAAGTCGGCGCCAGTCGAAACATGGTGACTCGGAGATTGCATCATTCAAATCATTCTCGAGTCGGTTCCAGTAAGTGTCGATTTCATCCGTCGTTTCAAAGTACAGCGGTGCATACCAAAGGTGCTTCCAACGCCAGATATCGTTTCTTCTTGAAAGCGATGCGGCACGTTGGAATTGTTCTTTCGCCCCCATGATATCGCCGATTTCGCCTAAGGTTGCACCGTAAAGGTGGTGCAATACAGGATCGGGCATTCCACGGTCCACGGCATCTTCTAAAATCGAAGCCGCGGTTTCAAAATCTCTCAAGTCGACGAAGCATTTTGCCGCTTCGAATCGAGCGGAAGAATCACGTGGTTCAAGTTCCGCCAGTTGCCTGAGGAGTTCAGCATGCTCTTTGAGGCGGTTTTGATTTTTTCGAAGATTGGCCAGATGTGTAAGAGCGTCACGATGTTTCGGTTCGATTTCCAATGCATGTCGTAACACTTTATCAATCGTTTCGGAATTTTCATAAAGACTTAACAATGTCTTTCCTAAATTCGCCCAAGCATCGGCATAAACACAATCGAGTTCAAGAGCTCGTTGAAAAGCATTTTTGGCTTCGTGAAATCGCTTGACCGACCATAAGGCGACGCCAAGATTATTGAAGTAGCTTGGTTTGTTGTCGCAGACGCACACGGCCCGTTCAAAATAAGACAAAGATTCGTCGAACTGCAAACGAGCAAGACATAGGAGTCCGATCAAGTGTAATGAAGAAGCATGTTCGGGATCGACCTGAAGAATATTGTGAAGCAGATTTGGTTTCTTCAAGCCGGTTTTGC
>JBEBTM010000451.1:0-3977 GCA_040393745.1 Thermogutta terrifontis
GGCTTCCTCACGGTCCGCGTTCATTTTTCGCACGGCAATCCAGAGCAGCGGATTGAACCAATGCAGCGTGAGCAGCAGCGTCATGACCCAGCCGGTCCAGACGTCCCAGCGTTTCAGGTGCGCCAGTTCGTGCAGGAACACGGTCCGGAGCTGACCCGGTGTGGCCGACTCGACGAGCCCGCGCGGCAGCAGGAGCATGGGCCGCACCGCCCCGATCAAGAGCGGCCCCGAGACGGACCGGCTCTCGGCGATGACCAGCCAGGTTCGGACCTTCATCTGCCGGGCACAATCTTTGAACAAATGCAGCACCGCCTCGCTTTCGACCAGTTCCGCCTGCCGCATCCATTGCCGACAAAACAGCGTTTGACGCAGAAAAACCAAGACCATTACGACCGCGCCGAAAAACCAAACACCGATGAGTATTTGCATGAGTGACGGCAATGTAAAATCTTGCACAGCAAGGGTAGGCGACATTTCGCCGAAAGATTGGGGCGGCACCGGCCGACTTGAGTCACCGGCCTGATCGGCGTCATTGATGGCTCGGACGCCGAGGATGGCAACGTGACTTTTCGGTGAAAGGTCACCGACCTCTTGGATTTCGCACGCCACCGGCCCGATATCCTCCGTCCACAAATTCTGTACGCTCCACACCGAGGGTACGGATACGAAAAGCAGCAATTGCACCGGCACGAGAATCCAAAGAGCATGTCGCCAAGCGGGAGAAAGCCGCTTGCCGATCAATTTTCGGATAACAAGGATCGCCACGATCAAGAGCGATGCTTTCAGCGACAGGGTGAGCAGCGTCACGAACAACGGAAGAACTTCGAGTGTCATGGTTCACCCTCCATTTTTGTTGCGTTTTTTTGCGAGGCGACATGGCGGTCGATCATGTCCCGCATGGCTTCAAGTTCATCCACGGGAATATCTCCCGCCTCGATGCAGGTCGACAGCATGGACTGGATCGCTCCGCCGAAGAATCGGCCCAGGAAAGTTTTTCGCTCGATACGAAGCGTCGTGACCTCGTCGATGAGCGGCTCATAATGGAGCAGTTCCTGGCCATCACATTCGAGCCGAAGTGTTCGAAGCACGTTTTTCGTCACAAGCCGGTTCAGAAAGGTTCGAACCGTCTTGGGCTTCCACGAGGAATTCGGCTCCAAAGCTCTGATAACCGCCGCCGCCGGGAGGGGCTTTCCGGCGTCCCAGATAATTCGCATGACTTCCCACTCGGCCGCAGTCACCCGGACGGGTTCCTGGGATATTTCTGTTTTTTCGTTTCTCATGATTACAGATGTCAACTCGTTAAATTTCAATAGACTTAACTTGTAATACGGCAATTGTATTTCACTTGTAATCTATTGTCAAGGGAATTTTTCAAAATACCTGAGGATTAGTAAGTTGGGCTCTCTCTTCTCCCTTTGAGGGAAGGGAGAGATGAGATGCGGTCTCTGCGCAAATAACTGAAACACTTTACTTTGGGCATTTTCTGAAGGAGAGTGAGAACGCTGGATTTCTTATTTGAAATTTCACACAAGCAACAAACAGGAAGCTTGCGTAAAATTTAACGGTCCTATGGGTAGTATTTTCGAATTTTTCTTAAGATGGAGTAGCGACTTCATCCAAATTTGGCCGAAACGGGACATTAGAAATACGACATGTCGTAGCCATCGTTTCACGTCAAAACCAAACCCAAAAAAGATTCATGAACCGAATTAAGGCATTATTTGTCATTCTCGTTATCGCGGCGACCGCCTCGATTGGCAAAGCAGGGGTGTTTTCGGAACCCTGCCAACCGGCAATGGAATGCTCGCCCTGCGATGCGGTGCTGGAATGTGCCCCCTGTGACGATGTTTTGTGCGACACGGAACCCGGGCTGTTCGGACGTAAAGCCTGTGGAAAAAAAAGCTTGATGGACCAATTCAAATTCTACGGTTGGATCCAGGCGGGTATTAACGTCAACAGCCATGGGAACAAGAACATTTACAGTGATGCGCCGGGGCCCGCTTCCCGGAATCTGAGCCCGCTTGCCGGGAATTCGTACATTTTGGGTTTCGCCCAACCGGCCGACATGAAGGTCAACCAGCTTTGGTTCGGCGTGACCAAGGCAAAAGATACCCGGCACGGTTGGGACTGGGGATTCCAAGCCGACTTCATGTTCGGGACCGACGCGAAGTACGCCCAGTGTTTCGGCGACCAGACGTTCGACTACGGTTGGGGCAGCGGCGATTATTATGACGCATTCGTCCAACTTTATGCCGAGCTCGGTTACAAGGATCTGACGTTGCGAGTCGGTAAGTTTGCGACGCTCATGAGCTACGAAGCCGTGCCGGGCCCCGCGTCGTTTTTTTATTCGCACGCTTATCTCTGTTACAACGGCCCGTTGACGCACAACGGTGCCATGGCGGAATACAAGTTCAACGACAAGTGGTCCGTGACCGCCGGTTGGACCGCGGGTTATCATAACAGCCTCGAAAATCCGCTGAACGATAACGCGCTTCTCGCGCAGATTCGTTACGCCATCGACAAAGACAGCGCCCTGACCTACACGATTTACCAGGGCTGGCACAACGGTTACAACGACCGTTCCTTCGCAAGCGCCGTGAGCTACAACCGAACTTATCGCCGGGAAGAGGAAACCACGATGACGTTGCGTTACGCCACGCAATTGAACAAGCGTTGGTTTTACATGATCGAAGGGCTTTGGAGCCAGGGACACATGTACGACGTCCTGGACGCCACACTGTTCAATCATGGCAACATGACCAAGAAGAGCTATGGCATCAACCAGCACCTGATTTACACGATCAACAAGAAATGGTCCGCGGGCGTCCGCTTCGAATGGCTCAGCGGCAAGGGAACCTTCTGCGATATCGCCCCGATCACGGGCGCTCCCGCAAGCATGGCCGGGCAAGGTACGGATCTGTACGAAATTACGTTCGCAGTCAACTGGAACGTCCTGCCGAACGTGAATATACGCCCGGAATTGCGGTATGACTGGAGTTTCTACAAGGGTGGCTTCAAACCCTTCGGAAATGGAACGGAAAGCGACCAGTTGATGGGCGGCTGCGCCGTAACATGGAGTTTTTGAAAAAACCGAAACCGCCGAGAACGGCCCCGGACGATCGCGTCGCGGGAAGGTCGACCGCCTTCCGTCCCGCGCGAGCGTCCGGGGCCGTATGACATGACACTGCTTACATGATCGAATCCTCCCTGGCCTTCGACCGGGAACATCTTTGGCATCCTTACACGTCGATGCTCAGGCCGCTGCCCGTTTATCCGGCGGTTTCGGCCGAGGGCGTTTGGATTACCCTTGCGGACGGGCGACGTTTGATCGACGGCATGTCGTCCTGGTGGACCGCGATTCACGGCTACAATCACCCGGTGCTGAACCGGGCCGCGGCGGACCAGCTTGCAAAAATGTCGCACGTCATGTTCGGCGGCCTGACACACGAACCGGCCGTCTCGCTGGGACGCCGGCTCGTCGATCTCACGCCTGAACCGTTACAGAAAGTTTTCTTCGCCGATTCCGGTTCCGTGAGCGTCGAAGTGGCGATCAAGATGGTCCTGCAATACTGGCAGGCTCTTGGAAAGCCCGAACGAAACCGGCTCGTGAGCGTGCGTGGCGGTTATCACGGCGATACATTCGGGGCCATGGCCGTGTGCGATCCCGTGTCGGGCATGCACTCGATGTTCTCCGGCGTTTTAGCGCAACACGAATTTGCGCCGCGTCCGGTGAGCCGATTCGAGGGCGAGTGGAACGCGTCCGAAATGGACGACATGAAAGAAATCGTGCGAAAACACCGGGACCGCCTCGCCGGGATCATCCTGGAGCCCATCGTGCAGGGCGCGGGCGGGATGTGGTTTTACCATCCGCGGTACCTCAGGGAACTCCGCAATATTTGCGACGAAAACGATCTCCTGCTCGTCTTCGATGAAATCGCGACCGGTTTCGGACGCACGGGCAAGCTCTTCGCTATGGA
>JBEBTM010000452.1:0-3974 GCA_040393745.1 Thermogutta terrifontis
TGTTCGGTTCGTTGCCCGTTTTCCGAAATGGGTTCGCTGACGGCGAAAACCGATTCGGATTTGGACGACTCCTGTGAATCCCGGGAACGACGGTTCCATTGAACCAGGGCGTATTTATCCTGGGTCGGCGAGAACGGTTCGTCGGCCCGAACCTGGCGCGGCGGATTCAAGGCGACATCCTGTATGTCCCGGGGCATCGAAAGGGCCGTATCCACGGGCGAAGGAACCGGAACGTTGATCCGGCGTACCGGCGCGTCGGGGCTCTGCACGGAGTCGATGGTTGCTTCGCCGTAAGTCCGCAGGCCGGGAACGGTGTCGGGTTCCAGGGTTCCGTCCAAGGTATAATTTGAAGCGTTTCCGGCAACGGTTTGCGTGGTATTCGCAAACGCCGCGGAGTTCAGCGAGACAGCGCCGATCAAACCGGCCAGGATCCAGTGTGTTCGTTTCATGGTTGATGGATAAATATTCCGGGGTTGAATGGTCAGTACACGGTTTTCGAACGAGAAACCCGCAGCCACGGGCTGCGGCTCGTTCCCACTGTTGTTTTCTACTTCACTTTGGCGTTTCGCCCGTTGTCGCCGGTGCGGGCCGCCGAAGAGTCGAAGTGCGGTACCGAACCGATGCGGTTCTGCTGGTCCATGGAAATCGGCATCGGACGCCGTCGAGGCGGCATATAGCGCCGGCCTTTTTCCCGGGCTTCTTCCTTCAGCTTTTCTTGCGTCTCGTTGAATTCGGCGATTTCCTTTTCACGTTCTTCGATCATCTTCTTCAACTCGGCCAGTTCGCCGGCCGCTTCCACATCGGTGGGTCGGTCGATCAGGAAACCACCCGGGGAGCCCCGCTGAACATAGGAATTGTTCCGGGCACCGCAGCCGTATTTATCGTTACCGCCATAATTGATCAGGAAGCTGAAATTACTGCCGCAACTCGAAACCGGATGGTAGGTGATTCCGCTGCTGGCGAATCCCTGGTTCCGGCTTGCATACACGTCGTCGCCACCGTAGCTGAACAGGATGCCGATGCTCCCTTCCGCACCCACGCCCTGCGTCATGCCGCCGGTCGCGGTAAAACGATCGCTGCCGTTGAAGTCGCAGAGATAGCCGATCGAAAGGTCCCATGCCATGCCGGTTCCCATGATTTGGCCACCGTAAATGTCGTCGCCGTCGTCATCGAAAAGATAACCGAGTGCGTAATGGCAACCGAACCCGTTGGCGAACCGCGTCCATTCCCGCTCACGTCGAGGACCGCCGTTGTAGGCCGAGCGCGTGGTTCCGACACGATGATCGTTTCCGCCGAAGTCCCGGGCAAAGCCCACACCGAGCCAGTAACCGCCGCCGTGACCGAAGTAGTCGACTTCGTAAACGTCGTCGCCTTCACCGTCGAGAATGGCCCCGATACCGCCATTGGCGACTTGCCGAATGCCCGCTCCGATGCCTTGCCCCCAGCCGTCATAACCGGGATGTTCCGGATAGGAATCGAGGTAAGCACCGCCGCAGTAATAGAAGTCGTTACCGCTGCAATCTTCGAGCACGCCGAATCCGCCGGGAGCTCCGAAACCCTGAGCCCAAAGCGACGCCTTGTATTTGTCGTTTCCTTCCCGGTCGACCAAGACGCCTACGCCGCAGAGAGCCTGGCCCTGCACGCGACGCAAGCCCGTGTACTGGTCGTTCCCCGAGAAATCGAAGAGCATGCCGACACCGCCGATAGTCGAACCCTGCGCGATGTCCGAGGCGCTGTAGGTATCGTTACCTTCCACGTCGATCAACATGGAAACGCCGAGGATCGAAGCGCCCTGGATGCCCTGTTTGCTGCCCATGTACCGATCATTGCCGTGCAGGTCGATGACGACGAACACGGGTCGGTTCACGTTGCAGGAACCTTCACGGTAAATATCGTCTCCGCCCAGATCGATCACGCAAATCACGTCACGCATTTCCTGGGAATCGAGATCGTAAACATTGTTTCCGCGACCCCCGATGATAATGTCCCCGGCCGCGGTGGAAAGACGTTGCACACGCTGACCGCCGATCATGACCTGTGGGAACGCGTCTTCGGGAAGTTGGTCCAAAAGTTGCAACAGGCTCAAATTCGTCAGGGGCAAGAGCGCTTCACCGGCTTCGTACATCGCCGATTTGTCCATCTTTTCCAGGATATTGCACAACCGCCGACCGTAGGTCCGGTTCGGGATCGTGTGCCCGTTGATGCAACCGGAACCGGCAAAGGTTTGACCCAGGTTATTGGCCAGTTCGGTGACCTCGGCCTCGGTGAGCGTCGAAAGAGCCCGGGCATGGGACATTTTCGCTTCGGTCAGGCAACGTTTTACCTCGCCGACCGCTTCCACGGGCGTACTGCACTTCGGGAAGAGGAGCGACCCGTTGTTTCGGGCCGGAACGTCCATTTTTTCCCGGATCATTTCAAAGGTTTCCGCATAAAAGCGATGGTTGCCCGACAAACCGTGATGTAGTTTTCGCGAGAATTCTTCCACGTCGAAAATCGATTGAATCGGGTCGTGATATAGTTTTTTGTACCAATTCAAACGACAACGTCCGTCGATTTCGCTCCCCGTGTTCAACCCTTCGGTGTTGCGGATGGTGCTGCGAGCGTAACCGACCCACATATCGTAACGGCTACTCATGTTCCGATTCCTGAGTCCCGTCATGATTTCGTCATACATGAGCTTGATCTTGTCCTTGGCGTAGGGGTCGCCGACCTGCGAGGCGTCGATCCGTTTTTTCGCGACAACTTCTTCGTCCAGATTGTCGAAGTCGTCGGCGGCCGGACGCGGGGCCGTGAACAGTTTCACCGGCTTCTTCACCGGCTTCGGTTCCGGGCGCACTTTGGCTTCTTCCGTTTTCGGTTTTTCTTCCACCTTGGCCGGTTTGTCGTCTTTTTTCGCTTCCGTTTTCAGTTCCGGTTTTTTAACTTCAAGGTTTTTTGTTTCAGCTTCGGTCCTGGATTTGTCCGCGTCATTCGCAGCGGATTTTTCGGTCGGCGTGTCGGCGATTTTATCCAGAGACAGGGCATCTAGGATCAAACTGATTTCATCCTTCACGTCTTCCGACTCGGTCTCGGTTTTTTTCACCGCATCCGAAGTTTGGCTTTTTTCAGCAGGCTTTGTCTCGGCAGGATTCGAAACGTCCTTGGCCACGCTCTCCACGGCTTCCGATTCTGCGGATTTCTTTTCTTCCGGCTTTTTCTCTTCAAGAACCTTTTCGGGAGACTTTGCTTCCTCGGATTGGTCCGATGTTTCCAAGACGGCTTTCGCGGCTCCGGAATCGCTTTTGACGGCAGTGTCGAAAATGGACGCCGTTTGCGGAGCGTCGAACAGGGAACCTTCCGCCGGTCCGTCCAGCGTTGCTCCCGTATCCCAGTCCATGGATTTCGGCATGTTTGTTTGCACCGCCGGTTCCATCGTTGTTTCCGTAACAACGGCATCCCAAATCGAGGCAGTCGAAGCCAAGCCCATTCCGTCTTCCATCGACATGGACGGCAACTCGACTTCTTCCTTGGGATCCTCCTTGGGCAGCATTTGGGATTGCCGTGATTCCGTGAAGGATTTTTCGTCGAAGACGCTGACGTGATCCTGCGTGGACGTTCCTTCCGAAACGGTTACGGGAACAGCATCCCAAACAGACACGCCCGGTGGAGTGCCCGGCGTTGTTTCCTTAGTCGGGGCGGGAGCGGTTTCCGCAGCGCGACGGTCGGCCACACGGATTTCCTCCACCGGAGCAACGACCGCTTTCGGGGTTTCATGCGGGACCAGCGCGCTCCATCCGGCGCTTTCCGGCAAGGCCTTGGGTGCTGCCTTGGGGGTTGCCTGAACAAGATCAGGTTGATCGGCCCGGGCCGTCTTGGCTGGCGGGAGAGGTTTTGTGTTATCATTTCGCCGAACCGGCGCCGGCGCCGTCAGGTTTTTGGCCTCCATGGCGGTCGGCGATTCGCTTTGCGTCGAGGTTTCGCGGCCCTCACGGTTG
>JBEBTM010000453.1:0-3973 GCA_040393745.1 Thermogutta terrifontis
ACTGCTGTTAATGATGGGATTGACCGGCCTTGGAAGCCTGGTTCGCTATATTCCTTATCCGGTCATGCTCGGATTCACTTCCGGGATCGCCGTCGTCATTGCCGCTTCACAGCTTCAAATGTTTTTCGGCATCGACTTGGGCGACGAACAATTGCCCGGTTCGTTTGTCGGAAAAATACGAATGCTGTTCGCACACATCGAATCGACCAACAGGTACGCTTTCATCCTCGCACTTTCAAGCGTCGCCCTTATTTATGCGACGGAAAAATGGTCGAACCGAAAAATTCCCGGTTCGCTCGTCGCCGTCGTTGGTGGAACGATCCTGGTCGCCGTGTTCGGAATTCCCGTGGATACGATCGGTCAGCCGCTCGGGAAGGAGCCGGTTTCGCTTGCCCTGGGATTTCCCGTGTTCGGTTTGCCGAGCTTCGACGTTGCAAAAATCGAATTGATCGTAAGCGCCGCCATCACGATCGCCTTGTTGGGTGCCATCGAATCCCTGCTTTCGGCCGTCGTTGCCGACGAAATGATCAATACGAAGCATCATTCCAATACCGAGTTGATCGCTCAAGGCGTTGCAAATATTATAACTCCTTGCTTCGGTGGTATCCCGAGCACCGGAGCCATTGCCCGAACGGCAACAAATGTCCGGAGCGGTGGAAGAACCCCGGTCGCGGGAATCGTTCATGCGATGGTCCTGCTCTTGATCGTTCTCTGTTTCGGAAAATACGCCGCGATGATTCCGATGCCTGTTTTGGCGGGCGTCTTGATGACCGTTGCGATCCGGATGAGTCAAGGGTCGCTTTTGATCAAAATGCTGCGTGCACCGAAAAGCGATGTCACCGTGCTCTGGATAACGCTTTTACTGACCGTGTTTCTCGATTTGACGATCGCGATTCCTGCCGGCATGATTTTGGCCGCGTTTCTCTTCATGTACCGGATGGAAACGCTGTTCACCATGGGGAATATCACCCACCGCCTGTATCAATCGGACGAAAACTTCAACGCGGAAGATTCGGTTTGCATCCGATTCGAACGCGAAAAGAGCGACATCCCGGACGGCGTGCAAGCCTTCGACGTTTGCGGACCGTTCTTTTTCGGTACGGCAGGCAAGTTTCAAGCGACGATCGACGACCAGGCAATACCTGTACTGATTTTACGGATGAAACATGTTCCCGTGATGGATGCGACGGGGTTGAATGCGTTGGAAGATTTGATTCTTCGGGCAAAATCGGGGAATACGACAATCCTGTTTTCCAATCTTCAGGCCCAACCGATGAAAGTGATTCAACGTTTCGGACTGGTCGAGCAGATCGGTGAACGAAATATTCACCGCTCGCTTGAAGGAGCGATCATACATGCCGCCGACCTCGTGAAAATGATAAACGATGAAGATTTTACCGTCTCGGCTTCTTCCGAAGAGATGCCGAACGTCTTCCTGCCGCCCTCGTCCTGAACACGATACCAAAGATAGGCATGGCTGCGAATTTAGGCGGTGAAACCGGAGATTGGAAGTGGCCAAGTGGAGAGGGCGTGCAGGAACCTGGTCGGGAGGCGGCTGAAGCAGGCGGGAGCGAGATGCCGAATCGAATGGCAAGATTCTGTGCCGTCCCATACGGCGACCAATGAAATCTTCACTGGAAAACCGCCAAATAAACGCCCGCGATATATTACTACACTCGTTTTCGGATTTGTTTCCCTTCGCCAGTTGTCGGCATTTTCAGGATTTGCTATAATTCAATCCGAGTCCCTTTGTCGGTCTTGGCATCCTTGCCATTCCAAACAACTGTCAGGAGTTTCTGTCCATGTCCGTTGATGTCAATTCCTTGGCGGAACGTTTCGTCAAGAAAAAGAAAGAATACGAAATCGATAAACTTTTTCGCGCCCTGGTGAAACTACAGGGGAGCGACTTGCACCTGAAAGTGGACCGGCCGCCGTTTGTTCGGCTCAAGGGCGAACTGAGACCACTCGAACGGGGCCCCATCGATGACGAGGAAATGACCCGGATCATCCTTGCGATCATGGATGAACGGAACCGGAAAATCCTGAACGACACCGGCGGGGCCGACTTTGCCCACCAGTGTGTCGTTGACGGCGTAACTTGGCGTTTCCGTGTGAACGTGCTCCAGCAGATGGGCCATCTCGGCATGGTCGCCCGGCGTATCAACAACGTGATTCCCCGACTTGAAGGTCTTCATCTGCCCGAATCGCTGTATGAGCTATGTAAGTTTTCGCAGGGTATGATTCTTTTGGCCGGCGTGACGGGTTCGGGTAAAAGTACGACCATCGCCTCGATGCTCAACTGGGTCAACCAGAACTATCGCAAGCATATTTTGACTTTGGAAGACCCGATTGAATTCCTCTTTTCCGACGATAAATGCTTGATCAATCAGCGGGAAATCGGGCTCGATGTGATCGACTTCTCCATCGGCATGAAGCATGCGGTGCGTGAAGATCCCGACGTGATGCTCGTGGGCGAAATGCGTGACCGAGAAACCTTTGAAACGGCCATTCACGCCGCAGAAACAGGGCACTTGGTTTTCGGAACCATTCACGCCTCATCCGCCGCGAGTACCATCGGTCGTATTCTCGACCTTTTCCCCTCGGCCATGCACAAAGCGATTCGAAGTGCTTTAGCATTCAATATGAAAGGTATCGTGGCCCAAAAGCTGCTGCCGTCCTGCATGGAGGGTGTGTCCCGGGTACCAACGGTGGAAATCATGATCTTCAACGCCACGGTCCGGAAGCTCGTCCTCGAAGAAAAGGACGAAAAGCTCACCGATGCGATCCGGATCGGCGAACTCGAAGGCATGCAAGACTTTACGAAGAGCTTAAAAGAGCTGGTCTTTGCGAAGAAGATCGACCGGGCTACGGCGTTCGAGGTGGCCCCGAACGTCGAATCGCTCAAAATGGCCCTCAAAGGCATCGAAGTCAAAGAACCGGGGATTTTGTAGTACCGTTTGTAACCGCCACCGCTGTTGGAATGGCCGGAACCGGCGTGGATGTCGGGCTAAACTTTTTTTTGATATTGCGTTATGACTCTGTCGGCTTTACGAACCCGCCTTCGATTTTTTTTGATTCTCACGCCGTTTCTGTTCGCCTTGATCGCACTGGAAAATACGGCGTATGCGCAGTTTCCCAGCGTTTCCGGGCTTAAGGACGCCAAGGAACAGCGGGACAGCGAAACGAATGAATTTGACGATCCCCCCCCTCCGGCGGCGGCTCCGGCCCCGGCACCTGCCGACGAAGCCGGTCAACAGCCTCAACCGGCGGCTCCAAAGGGCAACAGCGTCCTCGACACCGGCTGGTGGGGCCCCGGCGGCTATTTCAGCCCGATCAAACTGAGCCTGTATATCCTGATTTTCTTCTTCTGGACCTTCAGCGCGAGTTGGATGAACTGCGATATGGAGCGACAGAAGAATCCAAATCGGGAGCAGTTCAATCTCGGCTATCTGCTCCTGTTTTTCCTGGTCGGCTTCGGCAGTCTTTTCATCCCGATTTTCTGGGCCTCGTTTCCGATTTACACCCTTGTCTGGCTGGTCCCGATTATGGTGTACGTCACCAAACGCAACGCCCCGTTGCCGCCGCATGAAAAGGTCATGACGGGCGAACACCTGTACTTTCTTTTCGCGACCGTAATGAACAAGATGGGCATGAAAATCAAGGTCAAGCAGCGCATGAAATATCAAGAGGGTCCGCCGATCGAATTCGAAGCCACGGGCAAGAAGATCGACGAACGCCTCCTTCAAGGCCGGTTGATTCTGGCTCGAAACGCACCGGGATACAACGACTTCCGTCAGTGTGTGTACGATGCCATGGTCAGCCATGCCGACGGCCTGATGTTCGATTTCACGCCGGAACGGACGATCATCCGCCACCAAGTCGACGGCGTCTGGCTCGATTTGGCCCCGATTCCCCGTGTGATCGAAAAAGGAAAAACGAAAGACGCCATGGAGGAAATGCTTGAAGCGGCCAA
>JBEBTM010000454.1:0-3965 GCA_040393745.1 Thermogutta terrifontis
CACCAGCAGTTTGGATTACAACTTGAACTTCAAACACCTGCAATTTTCATAGGTATAGTTGCGTGTACAGGTACAACCCAAGGGGCCATTACATGTGCCAAAACATCTCTCTTTACTTGTCCCTTTTCCTGCTGTTACGCACAGGTTTGTAGTGTCGTTCGAACGCAGATTAGACCGGCAAGTGCGACGGCATACGCAAAATACGATTTCATTTTGACTCCTTGCGCGCATATTACTTCCTTGTCATTTTCGTGTCAATCGGTTTTTCGAAAAACGCGAAAAACAAAGAAAAGAGCATGCTTCCAAGAAAACCGGAATAATCCAGCGGGAACGGCAACGTCAACCGCTGAATCGCAAGAAAGTTACGCGGGTATCCAGGGAAATTAAGAAGCGAGAATCTTCAATCGCACGCACTTGGCGGCCGTTATTTGTTTATTAACGTGCAAATCGTCAGCTTTTCTTTTTGGCGTCGGGCTGGAACATCACCACGGTTTCCGTTTCGTCTTCCTTGAGTTCGATTTTCTTCGCGGGAACCCGTAATTTTTCGTAGAATCGGACATATTGCACCGCACTCTTGTCCCAGGACCAATCCTGCCGCATGCCGTTACGAACCAGTTGCGACCAGACTTCTTTTTTGTTCCAATAAACGTTCAGGGTCCGCCAGAGGCAGGTGTTCAAATCGTGCATGTTGTCGGCGAAGAAGGAAAATCCCGTCGCGGTCCCGTTTCCCAGGGTTTCATCGTTCAGATCAACCACCGTGTCAGCCAATCCGCCGGTATCGTGAACCACGGGGACCGTGCCGTAAATCTGGCTGTACATCTGGTTGAGTCCGCAAGGCTCGAATCGGCTCGGCATGAGGAACATGTCGCTGCCCGCCTCGATTTTGTGCGCCCAGGAATCGGAGAATTCGAAAATTGCCGACACATTCCGCGGATACTGTCGCGCAAGATCGCCCAGTCGGCTTTGCAGTCCGTGGTCGCCGGTACCCAGGATGCAGAATTGGACGCCGTGCTTTTCGACCCATAGCGGGATCGCTTCGGCAACGAGGTCGATTCCCTTTTGATGGGCCAATCGGCTCACGATGCCGATCAGCGGCGTGTCGGAACTTTCAGTCAGGCCCGTGTTCCGCTGGAGGTCGGCCTTGCATAACGGTTTTCGTTCAAAAACACTGTCCTGGTCGTACTTCGCGGCGATGTAGGAGTCCTCGGCCGGGTTCCACTGGTTCGTGCAAACGCCGTTCAAAATGCCGCGCAGCATGGGGCTCCGATACTGCAACACCGTTTCAAGTCCGCAACCGAAAGTCTGTGACTGGATCTCCAGCGCATAACGCGGACTCACCGTCGTCACGCCCTTGGCGAACATGATGCCGGTCTTCATCAGGTTCAACTTGCCGTAAAATTCCATCTGGTCGTAGGTGAAATGCTCCCAGCCGATACCCGTGAGCAGCATGTCCCAGTGCCAGAAAATTCCTTGGTACGCCAGGTTGTGAATCGCGTGAACCGTCGCTATCGAATGATAACGTGGCTTGTCCTTGTAAAGGATTTCCTGGTACGCCGGAATCAGGCCCGTCTGCCAGTCGTTGGAGTGGACGATGTCGATGTCGAGTTCCAAAGCCTCAATAGCTTCCATGACGGCCCGGCTGAAAAAAACGAATCGCTCACAATTGTCGCCGTAATCCTCGCCGTGCTGGGCGTAGAGATCCGAGCGGTCGAAATAGGCGTCCTGACGAACGAAATAGACGGGGACTTCGGAATTGGGTAAAACACTTTTCCACAGCGCGGCTTCGACGACTTTGTCGCCCACGGGCACGTTAAACCGGACGCCGGTGTCATCAATAGGCTGACCAGACAGGAAAACGCAACGGTAGCCGGGCGCGATGACGATCGGTTTGTGTCCAAGCCGAGCCAAAGCGATGGGCAAAGATGCGGAAACATCGGCCAGACCACCGGTTCGGGCAAAGGGAGAAATTTCGCTGCAAGCAAAGAGAATATTCATCGGATCAGATACAATTCGAAGTGATGCAGGATGGAAATGGCGGGCAAGACGCAATTGTATAATCGGGAAATCTACCTATCTTAGCACATTTCCCGAGCCGCGGCGGCAGAAGATTCCGAAAAAGTAAAAATTTCCAAAAAAAGCCCCTTCCTCGCCTCCATTAGGCTACGGCGCTTCATGACACCGCGCACAAAGAACCTTCCGGGACCCCTTGAGCAGTGAAGGTTCCATCTTGGAGGTTCCATGAATGGCGTGACACAAACGGCAATCTTCAATCGGCTCCAAAAGATGTCCGTGTTTCGTTTCAAAGTCGTTTACTTCGTGACAGGCGAAACAGGTTTTGTTGCCCTGCCAGGCGCCCAGGGTCCAGTCCCGGCCGCGTCGGACCAGATCCTCAGGACCTTCGATTTTCTCGTGACATTCAAAACAGCGGGTTGTGTCTTCGATTTCCGGATGCATAGGGAAAACGGGCCAGGCATTTTGAGCCGCCGGGTTCGAATTTTCCGACGATTTTTCAGAAAAAAGGTTGATTTCGAAGCCGGAGCAGCGAATGTTGTGTTCACCTGCCGGCAAATCCAGCGCGGCGACCCAGGTGTTGCTGCCGAATTGAACGTCCCAAGCCCGCGGCGTTTCGTCCACGAGCAATTGCATCGACAACGGCGGGCCGGGACAGCCCGGCATCGAATGCCAAGTGCAGAGTACAAAAAACTTTCCGTCGACACTCCGGGTTTCGTCTTTGGGTGAAAGCAGTGAAAAGCGGGCCAGAATTTCGTTCAGGGTCGGCGGAGGGGGAAGAGTGGCTTCGGGTTCGGAAAGGTCGAGATCACTTTGAACGAACTCCAAGGGATGTCCTGAGACGGCCATCGCGAATTCAAAGACGATAAAACCGATCAGTCCCAAGAGAGCGGCAATGCAGACGCCCGAGATGATCATCACGAGGATCCGCGATTCCGGCGGGTCCGGAATGGGGTCATTTTGCGACAAAATTGATGCAAATCCGCTCACAGCAATAAGATAAGTACGAAAACCCGCGTTTATTCCGGCGTTTCACCGACGAGAGCCGGGTCTCCAGCGGCTTACGCCGTCCGACCCGATGAGATATCTCACGTCACCAAAAAACTCACCTTGACGCAACTTGGGGAAAACTCTATGCTTCGCTGAAAAATCCCTGCTTTCCGTCCATTTTTCTCGCCGACCTCCGCCCACACTATACCATTTTTCCCCGGATTTGCCATGCAACGCTCACCAAATCTTCCGACAAAACGTCGCTTTCGCGCTTTGGACAGCTCTTTATCGGCAAAATCGTTTTTTCTTTTGTCCGTTTTCGCTTTTGGAAGCATTTTGAGTTTGCTCTTGACTCTCACGGGAGGCTGTTCGCACTGGAAGACGAAGCAGGACGATCCGATGGGCGCCGAAAAATTCCGGACCGATATTGAAAATGGAAAGTCCATGCTTGTCGGCGATTACGTCATTTTCAGGAATAACCACGTTGTCGTCCTTCGTGGTTACGGCTTGGTACGCAACCTACCCGGTACGGGCGGCGACGATGTCAACAGCTACGAACGGCAAGTCGTATACAACGACCTCCTCAAAAGCGGCATGCGCGATGTTCGGGGGCAGCTTGCCGATCCGTCGACCGCCGTGGTCAATGTCACGGCCATGCTCCGGCCCGGCATCCAGAAAGGCGATTTGATCGATGTCGAAGTCATGCTTCCCGAAGGTACGGAAGCGAAAAGTCTACGCGGCGGTTGGCTGGACAAGACGGATCTGGAAGAAGCCATGAACCTGGGAGACCGAGCCCTGACCGGTCGAACCAAAGCTTACGCCGAGGGACCCATCCTCGTGGCCGACCCCCAGGCTACGGAAACGAAGAATCCGACGGGCCTGAAAAAAGGTTTCATTTTGAGCGGAGCCCGAAATTTGGATGCCCGCCCGATCGTCCTGATGATGAAACCCGGCAGTGAGTCGGA
>JBEBTM010000455.1:0-3963 GCA_040393745.1 Thermogutta terrifontis
GCAACTGGTTGTCGCCTGTCATCGGGCAACGAGTTTGCCGAAACCGTGAGCAACTTTTTACCGTGAAGACCCGCCCCAAACGCCGGCGACCGGTTGGCGTTCATTACCGTGCCGACGCTTGGGGCCGTTTTTTGTTTTGTGCCAACACCATTACCATTTAGGAGTCCTTTATGCAGCGACGCGATTTTTTGACGACCACGGCCATCTGTGCCGCAGCGGCAACGGCGATTTCCCTTTCCACGAGTTCGTCTCTCCCGGCCCAGACCGCCAAAACAGGCATGGTTCCCGGCGACCAACGAGCCAAGGCAAAGCTCCGTATGTGCAGCCAACTCGGCATCATTCCCGGCAATAACGACGAGGAAAAACTGAAATGGATGAAACAGAACGGATTCGAAGCTGTGGAAATCGGCCGCTTGGGCGGAAATTTCATGGATTGGAAAAAACGGGCCGACGATGCCGGACTGAAAATCGCGTCCATCTGCATCGGTTCCTTTGGAAATAAGCTCGTTTCGGAAAATGAGGAAGACCGGCTCAAGGGTTATGACGAACTCAAGGAACAGCTCGAACGGGCCGGCGCGGTCGGAGCCAATGGTGTGGTGTACGTTCCCGCCACGGGACGGCCCGACCGACCGAACTGGCGGATTCGGGAACTGACCGTCGAAGCGCTCAAGAAGCTGGGCCCCTTCGCGGCGGAACATAACACGCACATCATCCTCGAACCGCTACGGCGAGGCGAAGCCTGGTTTCTACGCCAAGTGGGCGATGCGGCCCAGATTTGCAAGGATGCCGGCGTTCCCGGTGTTGCCTGCCTGGGTGACACCTACCACATGTTCACGGAAGAACCCGATGACATGGCCGCCTTCATCGCCGGAGGAACGTTTGTCAAACATGTCCACTTGGGCAACGGTTCCCGCCGTCAGCTTCCGGGCCAGGATGATCACTGTCACATCAAGGTGATGCGCGGTCTGAAGTACATCGGCTACACGGAATTTTGCAGCTACGAATGCGGCGTGAACGGCGACAAGGCCGTGGAAGTGCCCAAGTCGGTGGAATATCTCCGCAAGTGCTGGGAAGAAGCGTGAGGAGAGTGGTAAATGGTGAGTGAAGAATGAATAGCGAATAGTGAAAAAACAGTGAAAGCCTGCGGTTTTCTTTTGAATGTTTCCTATTCTCTATTATCCATTCTTCACTCTCCACTTCTACCCCGGGTTGCGTTCGATGCGGATGCGTTCGATGCGGCGGCGGGTCGCTTCCAGGACCGTGAACCGGACTTTTTTGCCATCCTGATCGTAAACGACCGTTTCGCCGATTTCGGGAACGTGACCCAACGTCGAAAAAATGAAGCCCGCTATTGTGTCGTAATCCTCTTCCTCGGGCAAATCGAGCTTCAGCGTCTCGTTCAGGTCGTCGACGTGGACCTTTCCCAACGATTCGAAAACACCCGGCTCGATTTCCAGGATGTCCTCGGTTTCGAACATGGGGTCGTGTTCGTCGATAATTTCCCCGACGATTTCCTCCAGGATGTCTTCCAGTGTGACAATGCCGGAAACGCCGCCGTATTCGTCGAGGACAATGGCCAAATGCCCCTTAGCCCGCTGTTTTTTGTCGTCTTCACAGTCCTTGTACAGGTTTGTGTTTTGGAATTCCTGGAGCAACGTATCGACCGGCTTGGTTTCCGGGACGTAAAGCGGCTGCTTCATCAAATCAAGCCAGGGTTTCCGGTTCGCCCCGTCGTTCTGAGCCAGCTCCCGGAGTAAATCCTTTGCATGAATCACGCCGATGACATCGTCCCGGTTGTCCCGGTACACGGGAATGCGGGAATGCGGCGTGGAAATCACTTCAGCGAGCATTTCATCCCAAGACAGGTCGCTGGAAATGCTGATCATGTCGGTCCGGGGTGTCATGATTTCTGAAACGGTAAAATCGCCGAGTTCCATCACGCCTTCGATCATTTCCCGGGCGTCTTCTTCGAGCAAACCTTCCCGATGCCCTTCGGTGACCATGGTCCTGATCTCGTCTTCAAAGGCCTCTTCTTCGTCGATTTCCTCGGACCGGCCTGCCAGGCGGAAGAATAGGACGCCGAAAAAATGGTCGATGAGCACCAGTGGATAAAGCGGCAAAACCAGACTTCGCCAGAGAGGCCAAGTGTAATAGGCGAATCCGGTCCCCCAGAGTTTCGAAATGGGACGGGCGATCCAGAATTCCGCAAGAAGCAGGGAAGCGGTCACGGCGAGGGCCAAAATAATCCAGTCTTTGGCCGGTGCATCGGCCGCGAGTCGTTGGCTGTGGAGCAAGGAAAAAACAGTGCCAAGCACGAGAATCGTCGCGCATAACATTCGAGCCATGCCGGCAGTCGTGCTGACCCGTTCGTATTCCTTAAGAATCTGTCCAAGACGTTTTTCGGCCCCCCGACGGTGGCAACGATCTTCCAACTGATGTCGAGAAAAAGACTTGAGAGAACGGGCGCCGATGGCCGTGAAGCAAACGAGAACGAGCCCGAACAGATATAAAGCGTAAATCATTCGTCAGAAACCGTGTCCTGCGTGGGGACCGTTACCGAAAATGGAGCGAAAAAAGCGAGTGAAAAAAGGGCGCAAAAGTTAATCGTTGCCATTATGATACTTTTTACCCCGTTTGACAAGCCCCACGTCGCGCCAAACAACGGATCGGCGGTGGGTTTCACGCCAAGGGAGTTTGGGGTAAAATAGCGGAGGCTGTTTTTCTATCCGTTTACCCTAATCAGTTTCCGACCATGAGTAGCGATATTCAGATTATCAACGACCTTGTCAAGGAACAGGCGGAGAAAATCCGACGGCTTCGGGCCGAGGTGGCGAAAACCATCGTCGGGCAGGAATCCATGGTCACGGGCCTCTTGATCGGCCTTTTGACCCACGGACATATCCTGCTCGAAGGCGTGCCGGGTCTTGCGAAAACCACGGCGATCAAAGCCTTGGCTGAGGCCATTTCCACGAAATTTCAGCGTATCCAGTTCACGCCGGACCTTCTGCCCGCCGACCTTGTGGGGACCATGATTTACCTACCCGGCGAAGGCACGTTCAAGACACGGAAGGGACCGATCTTCGCCAATTTCGTGCTCGCCGACGAAATCAACCGGGCTCCGTCCAAGGTCCAGTCGGCCTTGCTCGAAGCCATGCAGGAGCGGCAGGTGACCATTGGCGACGAGACCTATCCGCTTGAAGGGCTTTTCCTCGTCATGGCTACGCAGAATCCCATCGAACAGGAAGGCACCTACCCGCTGCCTGAAGCGCAGGTCGACCGGTTCATGCTCAAGCTCAAAATCTTCTACCCCGGTCGGGACGACGAGCGCGTCATCCTGGATCGGGCCCTTTCCGGCGAGGCCGTGCACAGCGAGCCCGTGATTTCGGCGAAGGAAATCATGGAAATGCAACGGATTACCGAACGGATTTACATCGACGACAGTGTCAAGGACTATATCCTGTCGATTATTCGCGCAACGAGATTCCCGGAGACGATGGGCTTGAAACCGCTTGAACCGATGATCGAATTCGGCGCATCGCCCCGGGCGACGATCTTCCTGGGCAAGGGCGCCCAAGCGTCCGCGTTTCTCAACGGCCGGGGCTATGTCACGCCGCAGGACATCAAAGACATTGCGTATAACGTGCTCCGGCACCGAGTTATTTTGACCTATGAAGCCGAAGCCGAGGAAATGACCAGTGAGGATGTCATCCTGAAAATTCTGGATACCGTGCCGGTGCCGTAGTGAGGGAATCCGAGGACACGGTCTCCGGCTCGTTTCCGCACGAAGTTCCGTTCGTGGAAGCCCAGTATGCCCATCCAGCAAAGACCTCACAAATTTATTGCAACGATTGATCATGGCAAACGAACGGCTGTCTCCCGAAAACTATATCGCCACATCGACTTTTTTTACCGACGTTTTCAGAGAGCGACAATATGCAACCGTCTCATTGACCCTTGCATCGG
>JBEBTM010000456.1:0-3934 GCA_040393745.1 Thermogutta terrifontis
TGCCATGCTCCGGGATCAAACTTCGATCCACGACAATGATATCGCCGGGCGTAATGCCGACTCCTTTCATCGATTCGCCCGTTACCCGCATAAAGTAGGTGGCATCCGGTTGCCGGACAATGTAAGCCCCGATATCCATTGACTCGTAACAATCGTCTGCCGGGGAAGGGAAGCCTGCCGGGATGCAAGTTTCCATGAACGGCCTGACAATCGGCTCACCTTCTGCCGCCGTGTAGATGCCGGAAATAATGGTTTCTGTCGATGCGATCATATTATGAGAATCTCCAAGCTGAGAGCCATATGTTGAAGTGGAATAAATTCATTTTAACGGATTCGAGGCCGTTCGTCGAGAATTTTTTAGCCCCGCCTCGGCCATGCCGTTTCGGGGCTTTTTGCGTTTCTTGCCTAGACCGATAGCGCATAAAAAACCGGCTTTGCGAAAAGCTATGTGAACGCAAAGCCGGCGCCATATTTACGATGTAGCACCATCGTAAACAGGTTAGCAGGAGCCATCGGACTTGAACCGACGAATCGCTTCGTCCTTAAAACGTATACGATTTCGACCGTCTCATCCCTGAATCTCGTACTTCAATTTTAACAAGTCACTGCCACGATGTCAAACTTTTATTATCGTTGCGTTATGTTCTTTGATATGAAATTTTCGAAAATGTTCCCCTAAAAGTGCTTTTCGATTTTCCGTAATATACTTTTATATAATCGGTTACTGCGACGGCCCGTTCCCCCAGACTTTCCTTGAATACTGTCGAAAATCGCTCAAAACATCATTATCGTTCAATTACTAAACGAAAAATGACGTTTTGGGCCATCGTCGTAAAGCCTAAAACGTCAAAGAATTAAGGGCAAATTTAATCTGCCGTATGCGATTCAAAAACAAATCGGGGTGACAGGATTTGAACCTGCGACCTTCTGACCCCCAGTCAGACGCGCTAAACCAGGCTGCGCCACACCCCGTTTCTAACCATCGTATTTTCTAATACTTGCGAATTGTCGCCTTTTTGGTCGTGTATAAAATTCGCTCTCTGATTGGTCAAATGTCCAAGAATGAAATTGTCAAGAATCTCTCAATGCATTCTTGTCGTTTGAACCGGCCTTGAATCGATGGCACGTTCAAGGTATCATTATTTCCGCTCGCGTCAAACACAACGTTTTTAGTCAGCCAAAACATTCAAAACGGCGACTTTCACCTCTTTCCGTAACATCTACAAAAACAAGGATCTAAAGACTATGAAATTCGCCTTGCCGAAGCAATTCGAGTACGAAAAACCGTCATTTCAATCCTTCGCCCTCTGATCCCTCATCAAGTTCGCTAAACCGAGCTGCGCCACGCCCCGAGAGGATGGACGGCTCATCCAGCGAGCCAAAACCTTAAGCCGTTATTATCCCGCTTCTCATCACCTGACGCAAGCCCCCCTCTTTCCCTTTTTTCAATTCCATGTCCACAATATCCCCTATGGCCGTTCTCGGTTCATGGAATCGCAACGAATTTCGGCCGGCTCTCCAAGCTCTCTCGCGGCTTGTCCCGCTCTGCTTTATACCCCATGCATCGTCAACAGCTTCACTGCCTTTTTCTGTTTTTCTGTTTTGTCAGTCCTATCCGGGACAGTTTTCTCAGCACTCTTTTCGGCAATATGCTCAGGCTCACCCGTTCGTCTGCCGTGTTCTCCTGCTCGGTTCCCTTTGCGAAGGCGAATCCCGGACCGGTTTTCCGCTCCAAGACGGTTTCCGGATTTACACGCATCAGTGGAACGAATTTCATCTCCGCCAATTTCAATTCCATTTTCAAGGACAGCCATCCCTCCTTACGCAACCTTCCACCATAAAGAATGAGGAAATTATTCTTCTTCAATCATCCTTGGACAGTAGTTTTTCGTTAACTCATTGGAAATCCGATGTTTATATATTGTTAAACTTTGGGCCTTTCGGCAACGACACCCATTTCAACCGGCTTCTTATCGACATGGCCAATCAGGAGCATGTACGAATTCTTTCGCAAAAACCGGGAGCCGACTTTACTGGAACACTCCTAGCCGATGCCGATGACTCGCCTTTTCCAAAAATTCTGGAAGCGGCGCAAAGTTTACGGCATGAATTTGCCGATGCTGACATTGAGGTTTGTATCAATTCTCCCCGAATTGACGAAAAAACGGGCCTGTTGAATGTCGGGGTGAACAGGATTTGGGCGAAGCCGCTGTTTTAGACAAATCGTTGCCGTCTGCGACGAATGGGTAAGCTGGAGGCAGCACGATAGCATGGCGCAAAACAATATTCGTAAGGCGGCGGTCTTTTTGATCAGCATTCCCAAAGACCAGGCCAAGGAAATTCTTAGCCGGCTCGATCCGAAGCAGGTCGAAGTCGTCATGACTGAGATTGCGCGCATCGGTCTGGTTACGCCCGAAGAACAGGAAAACGTGATTCGTGAGTTTTCCAAGGCCAACCCGGCCAAGCTCGTCGGCAGTGTCGGCGGATTCGGCGTGGCTCAGGAGCTTGCTGAAGCTGCCTTGGGACAAGACGGACTTGCCGTCATCGACGGTGTTCGAAGTTCACTCGAAGCGATTCCTTTCGGTTTCCTTCAAAAAGTCGACAGCGAAAATCTGCTCACATTCATCATCGACGAACATCCGCAAACCATTGCCCTGATTGTTTCTCACCTCCGACCGAGTCAGGCGGCGGACATCATCAACGGGCTCCCGCCGGAACGCCAGTTGGCCGTGATTCGGCGGATTGCCACGATGCAGCAGACCACGCCGGAAATCATCAAGGAAGTCGAAAAAGGCCTGGAAAACCGGATGTCAAGCGTCATGAGCCAGAAACTGGAAAACGCCGGTGGGGTTGGCAGCGTCGCGGAAATTCTTAACGTGATCGACCGTTCGACGGGCCGGAACATCATGGAAAATCTGGCCCAGGACGACCCCGATCTGGTCGAGGAAATCAGGCGACTCATGTTCGTCTTCGAAGACATTCTCAAACTGGCCGACCAGGATATCCAGGCGATTCTCAAAAACGTCGAAAGCTCGCAGTGGGCTCTCGCGCTCAAGGGGGCCAGCGAGGAACTCAAGGACAAAATATTCCGCAACATGTCCAAGCGGGCCGCCGGGATGCTCCAGGAAGAAATGGAATATCTCGGTCCGCAACGTTCGTCCGATGTCGAGCGGGTCCAACAGGACATCGTTGATATCGTGCGAAAACTCGAAGACGCCGGTGAAGTGACCGTTCACTCCGGCAAAGGCGGCGAAGAACGGTTCATCCAGTAAGGGCAAGGACCGAAATCAGGCGTCGTTTCAAAGCAAGTTGACGATTCGATCGGCCAATCCTTTTTCACCGACGACAACCTGAAGTTTGCCGGATTCGACGATTTTTTCCAGTACTTCCAGTTCCCGTAGCCGCATCAGCGTCGGATTGTTTTCCAGCAGTTTGGCCGTATTCGCCTGGCTACGCATCGCGGCGGTTTCTTCCCGCCGAGCAATCAGGTTTGCTTCCGCCGCTTTTTTCGCCTCCGTGACCTTGTTGAGCAAATCCTTCATTTCTCCTGGCAAAATTACATCGCGAATTCCAAACGACAAGACCTTCACCCCCAGTGAATCAGCCCGATTTTTGAGCATTTCCTCCGCTTCTTGGGCAATTTCATTTTTATCCGACAGAAACGCCTCCAGTTCCCGGCGACCGACCACGTTCCGCAGCGCAAGTTGAGCTTCCCTGTACATGACTTGCTGAACGTCTTCGATTTTTTCGGCCATCTTCTCGGCGTCGACGACTTGGAAACCGAGCCCGGCGTTCATTCGGAGAGTGACCTTGTCAGCGGTCATAAGCTCCTGTCCGAGAATATCGAAGTTTCGTTCCCGGAGATCGACGCAAACGATTTTCGCTTCCGTTGTGTTCATCCAAAACGCATAGATTCCCGGCTGTACGGTTTCCT
>JBEBTM010000457.1:0-3931 GCA_040393745.1 Thermogutta terrifontis
TTCGGCAACGCGCGCGTCCACGGCGGTATTCCAGCCGATGTCGGTCGGGGTCAGGCCGAGGTTGACCCGCACCCAAGCTTCGGCCTGCGCGGTCAGGGCTGCCGTCTGCGCGGTCAGCATGTTGTTGTAAACGGTTGTAACGCTTTCCCCGTTCACATAGAAGGACGAGCCGTAATGATCGCGCAGACTGATGTCGGTGTAGCCCAGATCGTAAAGGATGGCCAATTCCAGTTCGGTGTAAAAGGAATAGTTCACATAGGTCTGGTCACCCATGATGGCGTTGCGCAACTGGATGTGCGAGAGGTACTGGTAACCATTCTGCCCGATGCCGCCGATATTGTTGTTCTCGTCGCAGAGATCTCCGACATCATGAACAATCTTGACGTGCCCGTTTTTCGCGTTGACCGTGTCGCCGTCGTTGAAGACGTGATACGTCGCGGATTCGGCAAAACCGGTGTAGGCCCGGAATTCGACGTTGGTCGGATTGAAATAATTCGCTCCGCTGATCGCGCTGCTGATGATCAGGTTCTGGTCCGCGGGGCGTCCGTTGGTCGCGTCCCAGAGACAGGCATCCCATCGGGTCAGGTCGTAGGTGAGGTCGGTTTTGGGCGCGGTATTGCCGAACCTGGTTCCGTTGTACAAGTTCGCACTGGACGCGATGCCGAGAATGTGACCGAGCTGGTGATTCAGCGCGGTCGCCAAATCGTTTTTCTTGCGTGCCAACTGGGAACTATACGGTGTGACCGTGGTGGTCGTCGTTCCGTCGGCATTGGTCGTATAGGTCGTGTAAGAGGTGTAAGTCAAACCTTCCGGAACCAGAACAATCCCGTGTGTTCCCTGGAAAGTCGTCGAGGTACCGGTTCCCACTCCGTTGGCGATAATGTTCTGGGGAAGCGTCACACGATATTGGTCACCTTCGACACCGGAAACCGCTAAACCTGTTGTAGCCAGGAGTTCGTCCGTTCCACGGCTGAAATGCAAAGCGACGTAATTGGGGAGCGTCCCAAACGGCTTTGTCGTCATGACGATGTAATCCAATTGCTGCAGGATCAGGTCGGTTTCGGCCCGGGTCGACTCGGCGTTCAAACCGCCCAGAAAACTAGCGTTGATAACCGTTACTCCATCATTGTTGGTGATCGCCTGATAGGTCTGCGCTTGGGATTCCTGGGTGAAACCGGCCAGAAGCAAGGCACATCCCAAGGAAAGGCGAACACCGGAGTTTCGCATCCACCGACGCGCCGTCTCTTGCATAAAACGAACGACCCGCTGAATTCGGCTTTCGCCTCCCGAGGAAACGTTGTTGTTCATCGATTTCATCTCTTCGCTTCGCATGCTGGTCCCCTTGATCCGGAGGAGGAATAAATGGTCGCTTGGGCTCTGCCGTCTTTGGTCCCGTCAAACGGTTCTTGTCAAAACGGGTGAAATGCGTCGTGTTTGCTTTTTGCAAAGATGTCGGATAATGCGAATCTTGGGCAAAAACAAAATGTTCACCAATTTTAGCAAGATCTGTACAGGCAGATTTTGCCTATAAACAGGATCATTGAGTTTTATCGTTACTTTCCTCACACATTCTCGACAAAACTTTTTCGTCAAAGGAATTTTTATCTAAATTCCAGTCGTTCTGGGAAAGCCAGGGATAAATGGTGACTTTCCTTGTGGAAGAACCCGCGATTTTCCGGTATGGAAAAGAAACAAGAAGATTTCCGTATCGCAGCCTAGGCAAAACGACTGTGCTGCAACGGGTGGGTTGTCTGTAAGAAATAAAAAATCTGCGTAGACTTAGAGATGGTCATCCCGCCATGGACACCTTCCAACGGGAGTGACTTCGACAGTTGTCAGCTTCGGAACTCAACCGTTACGACCGTGGAAATTCCGCCTCGCGGCGTGAAGGCGGCGGTCAGCTTCATGTATCGGGGATGGAGCAGGCTTACCATGTCGTCCAAAATGCGGTTCGTGATGTTTTCGTAGAAAATCCCTTGGTTGCGAAACTGCTGGAGATAAAGTTTCAGGCTTTTGAGTTCGACACAAAGTTTGTCCGGAATATATTGGAACGTGAGCGTACCAAAGTCGGGCTGGCCTGTTTTGGGACACACCGACGTGAATTCGGGACACACGATTTCGATTTGGTAATCCCGCTGGGGAAACGAGTTTTCAAAGGTTTCAAGCATGATTTCGGTGGAAAGGGATGTTTCGGTGACATTGCGCACAACGACAAGATTGTCACTCATCGGCTCAATTTGTCAATTTCCCCCAGGGGCCGAAATCGGCGTTTCCGGCAGTCGGGCCAGTAAACGGCCGCAAACGCCCACGCCGGTCAAAAGAACTCCTGCCACGATTAAGGGTGAGATCACCCCACTCTGCGGAGCCAGAAACCCAAAAAGGGCACCGATGACGATTCCCGCCACACCAAAGAACGTCAGGCAGAGATTCATCGTCTCCAAAAGCTCCCCAATCTCCGAAGCGGAATTATTTTCCTTGCCAGTATCGCCAACCGATTCGCCGCAGCAGCCCGACGAATCTCGGCAGCAAGCATGCTGCAACTGATCGTTGTCCGTTTTTGGCTCCGATTGAGTACACTCCCCCAAACGGTCGGCCTCTCCGCACGCCTCCGAACACGTCAACAGTGGAGTCGGCTGAAGCAGGGCCAACAGACGCTGAGCCTCATCCAAACGTCGGACAAAGGAATCCTGGACCGATTGTTCCGCCACCGAATGCTCACCGGAAACCGTCGCCGAATCGACTTGATTTATCGGGCGTTCCAGTTCGGGCTCCGATGTCACCGGAGACGCTTCCGGCTCAGCTTGGAGTGCCCGGAGGCGGTCGGCCAAGCTCAGACGCAGATTCCGAATCTCGCGCACCGGATCGAAGTCACCCGACGGCGCTTTAATCAAGGGCTCTCGACCCAAGGAAGAATCGGAAGGAAGAAAGGACTGCGACATAATGTTGCGTTTATCGGCGATCGATTCTTGTTAAAACCAGAATAATTCGGGTAACCGGCCAAATTTCACGGTTTGAGGGCACACAAGTAAGATTTTTTACGGGAACAATGTAAAAATGGATAAAATTTTACTTTTCCGTGAAATATTCCGATTCTAACGAAAGTTCGCATTAAGAGTCCCCGATAAAGAAAAAAGGATTTCCTGCGATGCAAAAAATCCCGTGATACAGAGAGATAAAAGAACCGCACACCTCAGACCGTTCGGTAAAATGAATAGATTAGTTGTTTTGCTGCTGCTTTTCCTCCTGATTTCAAATGCTACGGCCGTTCGGGCCGATGATTGGGGTCCGAGCCTGGATTTCGATGACTGGCCCGACATGGAGCTTTTGGACGAGGAATTCGGACCCGCCGAACCGACACGTCCGAAGCCCCTGTCGTTGGCACGGAGGAGCCCCGACAGATCGTCTTCCTCCGCTGCGCCGAAACGCGTCTGGCGAGGTGAGAGCAGGCCCGTCGGCTATGATGCTCTGGAAGACGAACTTCGGACGCCGGACCCGCTCGACACCGACTACCCGGCTCGCTCCTCTCAGACGTCTCGAAATGCCCGGGTTTCCCGCGTCATGGAATCCACGGCTCTCCCGCCGGTTCGACGCCGACCCACGTTCGATCTGTCCGACGAGCAGTATTACTACGACGAAGGCTACCCAATGATGGCCATGTCCGATGGCGTGGTTTATGACGGTGGCATGCCCCTGGTGGCCTCGACAAACATGCCCGCAAGCTTCGACGGCGGGTTTTCCATGGATGTGAACGCCCAAAATCCCGCTATGGAAAGCGCTTACATGGGCATGCCGATCATCAAACCGTTCGGGACCGGCCTGATGGACAACGTCACTATTTTCGGCGGTGTCAGCGGGTTCAAAGGCGAACTCGACGCGGGTCGGAACGGCAATTTCGGATTTCACGAGGGTATCAACTGGGCCGGTCCCTTGA
>JBEBTM010000458.1:0-3909 GCA_040393745.1 Thermogutta terrifontis
ACTCGCCAAATGTCACGCCAGACGTCCGTAGCCGGACTGGCGGAAGCCTTCGGCCTCGAATGGTCCGGCTCCCGTTGGTCGCCTACTCGTTCAGATTGCTCATCGCCTTTTTGATCACCGCGTCCACGTCGATCCCCTCGATCTTCGTCGACGCCGCCTCGACTCCCGCCGTGATCATGTTCATCTGTTTCCGGACCGCCGTCGCCCGATCCTGGCGGCCCCGGCTCTGGAAAAAATCGATCAGCTCCTTGTAGAACGCCTCATGCGCCCGTGCGAAGGTCGGCCCGTCGAAGGACTGGTAAATCTGTTCGGCATCGACCTTGTGCAACTCGAATTGGCTTTCGAGCAAAGCGGCAATGACCTGCGCGAGCAGCATTTCGTCGGTTCCGAGCCGGGTCAGGAGCGGCGGCTCTCCGACTTCGGGTTGAAGCAGATCGACGCCCAACGTGTCCTTGACCTTCATGGCCGTGCCGATGGTGAGCGAAAGCGACCAGTCGCGGTTCGCGTTGTCCTTGAAAACTTGCATGGTGTATTTCTTTCAGAAAAATGAAGTGGAAAAAGAGAAGTGGAAATCGGAAGTTGTCGATTAGGGATCGGGCGTCGTTTCTTCCTGCCACTTTTCCCATTCCGTGAGCTTCGCGGTCACATCGTACTTAATCGCTTCTTCGAGCGGCTCCGACCGCGAAAAGCCTGTGATGGAAAAGTCGCCGACCGGCCCCTCGCCGTTCTCGCTGGTGAGCGCCGCCAAGTGGATCGGGTCGCCGTCGTACCATGCCTTTCGAACCGCCTTGAAACCGGCGTCACCGGGCTTGTACATCATGGTCCACTCGATGGTGCATTCCTTGAGACCCGATACCGTTGCGCGAAAGCCGGAGTTGGCCCTCGTGGTAACATCCGCTTCTGCGGCGTCCAAAGTGATCGTCACATCGGATACGTTGTCGAGTTCGGTCGTCGGGACGCCCGTCGATCCGCCCGGCCCCTGAAAGAGCTTGCCCTTCATGCCGAGCCTGAATTTTTGAGACATCTATTAAATCTCCTTGTTGTTATTGTTCATTTAATGGAATCGGCCCAGATCTTGGGAACAAGCTTGATTTCCTTCTCGAAGGCCGGTTGCATGAATGGTCGAGGAGCGATTTCCGTCTTGTTGCCCGTTGGCAGTGAAACCTTGCCGCCGTGTTCCAACGCTGCCGGAGCCTTGCCGAGCTTACCGGGTGCGATGACCGGCCCAATGACGACGCTCCTGCGGTCACTGTCGTAACCGAAATAGATGAACCGTTTGAGAACGCCGGTATGACTGAATGGCGGACGTCCGGGTTTGGACGTCCCCTTTCGTTTGCGGATCGATTTCCTTGACGTCTGCCGGACGAAGGCTCCGAACTTCGACAAGACCTTTCGGGTCCGGACGTCAACCTTCTTCTTGATCTTCGCCCGGTCGAAGAACATCCCCTTCGCAAGCTGAAAATTCACATTGAGCATAAAAATCGTCCGTTATTGTTCCATTGAGTGTCCGGAGCGTGAGTTGCCACATCCTCGAAAAGTTCTCCTGCTGGCCGTTTTTGATTTCGCGCAAGGCAACCAGTTGTTGACCGAGCAGCGAAACAACCTTGTCGTTGCCTGCGGACACCTTCGTTTCGAGAGCGGAGAGACGTTTCTCGACGCTTTCGAGTTTTTCGCTACTCTTGGCGATGAAGCTGCGCCGTTCCGCAACGAAAAAGATGATCCCGAGGCCCATGATGCCGACGATGCCAAGTTTTTCCAAACCTTGCAGGAACGTCAGGTCCGGAAGAATCTGAGCCATCGGGATTGCCAGGGCGAAGCTCGGAACCGTCGCATATAAATAGTCGGTAAATTTCGTCATTGATTTTCCTGAAAGAGATGTCGATTCGCTTTGTCTTGAATTGACATCTCGTCGGTTGTTGCTATATTGAATGAAACAAACTTACCGGTTCCTCAACAACGGAGATAGAGATGAATCCGGACCCGCGTCGACCCCCAGAAAGTATTATGATCTTGATCCGGAAGTACGAGTTTTGAGGAGACCTCTTTCTTCAATCACCGGCAGGAGCGGCGGGTATTCTGCCAGAAGTGACGCTGGGATTTATGGGTTTCGTGTTGTATTAGATGAGAATTCAGTCCGCGAATATCTTGAGCTCCCAAAGACTGAAAATTCAAGAGTAAAAATATCAGTGCAATGAATAATGCACATCGTCGTTCGTTTGTTTGTCACATTGGCACCGGACTACACAACGGGTATTATCAAGTTTCGTAACCGTTTTTGCGAAAATGTCGTCCTTTTGAAAGCCCGGCGAAATGAACCCCATCGACCTTCACATTCACTCGAAATACAGTTGCGATGGCCAGTACGGAATCGGAGTGATTCTCCAAATGGCTGCCGATTGCGGCCTGAAAACCATTGCCATTACCGATCACAATTCGGTTAAAGGGGTCGCGGAGGCGTTGGTGGGCGGGCGGGAGCGGGGGATTGATGAAGTCGTTCCCGGCATTGAAATCGATTGCACGTTCGACGGGATCGACCTTCATCTGTTGGGATACCATATCGACCATGCCGATCCGCGTTTTGAAGAACTCGAAGCGGATGTTTTTCGGCGGGATCGTGCCGTCACCCGTTTGCGGATGGAAAAACTCCTTGCCCAAGCCGACATCAAATTCGATCCCGATGCCTTGTTGGCGAAGTGGGCCGACAAGATCGTTACGGCGGAAATGATCGCCGAAGAACTCCTTGCCATGCCGAAAAACGATCACAGCGAATTCCTGACCCCGTACCGTCTCGGTGGCAGCCGAAGCGATTCGCCCGTCCATTTCCATTGGGACAATTTCGCTCAAGGAAAGGTCGCCTATGTTCCCGTCCGCTACATTTCATTTCGGGAAGCCGTTGATCTGATCAAAAGCGCGGGCGGCATTCCGGTGATCGCTCACTCAGGAGTAAATTTCCGCAACTGTCTCGAACGTGTGCCGGAGTTGATCGACGCCGGAGCCGAGGGGTTGGAAATCTACAATACCTATCACACGCCGGAACAGTCCCGATACTTGCGCGGCATTGCGGAGGAGCGCAAACTCACGATGACTTGCGGCAGCGACTTCCACGGCAAAAACAAACCGGACGTCAAGCTCGGCGTCTTTCCGATGGAGTCGATGGAAGGGATCGGGATTTGATCGGCATTCGTTTAACTTGCTGCCGCTCGGCGCCGAACGGAAATACGGGCCTTGGGCCTCGGCTCGGTGTGGCTGGGCGTTTATCCCCGGCAGGATCGCGTCGACGGCCTGAAAAAGCTGTTCGCCCTGCCGGAGCCGGTCATTCCCCTCGCCGTCATCGCCTTCGGCTACGCCAAGGAAAAGCCGCGACCCGTCGACCGATTCAACTCGCAGTTCGTTCACCGGAACGGTTGGTGAAAGAAAACCGCCAGGCGGAATCGTATCCCACCGGGCGGTTTTCGCTTCGAATCGAGATTCTACTCGGCGTTTTTCATTTTCCCGAGCCCCGGTAGGGACTTGATCGCCGCCGCCTGCTCGACCGGCGCGACGTGCGTGTAAATCGACATGGTCAATTTGATATCCGAATGCCGGGCCAGCGTTTGGGCCATTTTCGGCGAGACGTTCGCCCTCGCCAAATTCGTCACGAAGGTATGCCGGAGGCCGTGGAAGTCGGCGTACTTGCCCTGCGAGTCGACGTATTTCAGGAAGTCGCTCGCCTCCCGCGACGCCCGTTCCGCGTCGGAGTTCGCCTCGCTGATCCAGACCGTCCGGGCCGAGGCCAAGTCCTTCTCGACCATTTCCGAGGTTTTTCGTTCAATGCCGCCGGACTTTTCCGAAACGGGAAACAGCAGTTCGTCGGGGCCGGGGTTCTTCTCGTCGATCCAGGCGTTGAACTCCGCGACGACGTCGGGATGC
>JBEBTM010000459.1:0-3904 GCA_040393745.1 Thermogutta terrifontis
TTTGATTGCCGAAGACAACCGTGTCAACCAGATCGTCGTCTCGGAAATTTTGAACCAGGCCGGGTTTCGGTTCGAGATCGTCGGAAACGGGTGGAAGGCTTATGAAGCCATTGCCGCAAAAGCCTTTTCCCTGGTCCTGATGGATTGCCAGATGCCGGTCATGGACGGATTCCAGGCGACGGATATGATTCGCCGGATGGAACGGGGCGATGGAGACAAGGCCCCGGCCCATCAAGGCCATATCCCGATCATCGCCCTGACCGCCAACGCGACGGACGGCGACGAATCACGCTGCCTGCTGTCGGGTATGGACGATTATTGCAGCAAGCCGATCCATGCGGAAAAACTGATCGAAGTCATCAGGAAATGGCTGCCCAAACAATAGTAGATCGACGAAACCAACCCCTGACACCAAAACAAACCATGCAAGCCGTGAAGAACGACCATGTCACCGCGCGTCTGAATGCGGAGCAGATCAAGGCGTTGCGCCGGATCTATCCGATGATCTCGGACCATGTGTATTTTTCCTTGTGACGGATGATGCGATGATCGGAGCCGGAATCAGCAGGAATTCCATGGTGCTGGTCGACCCGAAAACAGCGTTCCAAAACGGCCAGATCGTCCTGGTCCTCTACGAAGGCGACTATCTCGTCCGGAAAATGTATTGCGGCGAAAACTACCGACTCGAACTGCATGCCGCGAACGAACAATATAAGACGTAGTATGTCGATCCCTCTGTTATTCAACTGGAAGGAATCATCGTACTCAATACGATCCGAAAAACCGATTGAACCTTGGTCCGCCGCGACGGGTTCCCAAGCGAAAACCGTCCGTCAATAATACAGGAACATGTCATGCGAATTTATATTATTGCATCGAAAGAGGAGGATTGCAGCCTCCTGAGCATCCGGATTCGTGAAGTCGCCCTCTGGTCGGGGATTCACGTCGAATTGCGGATACGAATGCTGACGGACGACGATCTGGTCCATCTCTATCGGGCATCCCGGAACCCGGTCGTGGTGTCCAACCGCTACGAATTGCGCTGCGAAGGCACGATGCCGACGACCGACGAACTGAGACGATTGTTTTTTAGTCTTCACCGGGATAAAACCGCCGAGAAACCGTCTGAATGATACTTTTTCCAAAGTCTTCCAGATTTGTAACCTTTTGCTGTATAATCGAATCAGGCCCACTCACCGGATAAACCCGTTCGTTTCTTGCGCAACACCCGTGCGAAAGGAATGACGGTCCATTCCAATTACTGTGTTATTCGCAAGTTACAATCCACATGAAAGTTTCCAAAAACGATGAAAGTCTCGCCACTTCGAATCCGGGTGAGCAAATCAGGCATTCCCTACGCTGTTCGCGTCGTTTTCGATTCTTTTCTCAATTGTTCGCCCTACTCGCATCGGTTCTCGGCGGCATCATTCTTTTTGCCCGAACGATCGCCCAGGAGTTTTTTTACCTGGTTTTTCCGGCCTGGTCGGTTTCCTCGATCCCTTCCGCCATCGTCTTTTTGCTTACGGGATTCGCTTTCCTGATTCTTCTGAACCGCCGCATTTTCAAGGTAAACGCCTGGATTTGGACGGCCCGTGTTTTGTTTGTATTTTGTGCGACATTTGCCATGAGTCTCTGTGCCGTTCTTGAATTTGAAATCAAGGGCGGACCGGTCGATTGGGCTCTCTCGCACCTGTCCACGGTCCGTTTACCGACCTACCTGGCCGGAAATACGTTGATTCTTTCGCTCGGCGGGCTGCTCCTTGCCTCTCCGCTTCGGTATCATCGCAAGGTCCGTAGCGTGGTTTGCACCGGAGCGCTGATGATCGTCCTGTTCGTCCTGATGATCTATCTGAGCCATTTCGTCGATGCCGTGATTTTCGACCGAATCAATACGGTTCCCGTCACCCTGGTCACCGCCTCCCTGTACCTTTTCCTGGGACTGTCGCTTTGCTTCATGGCGGGAACGGCCGTGATTCCCACCCGGCTTTTCCTCCGGGCCGATACGCTCGGCTATCTGCTTTGCTATTTTGTTCCGCTTTTTTCCGGCATGGCGGTTCTCCAGGGATTCTGCCATTTTTATGCCGACCGGTATTTGGGCGACCGAACTTTCAAGGCGATGGAACTTTCCATCACGGTCTGTATCGTGGCGGGCTTGTCGATGCTTTTCGTGATCTTCGCCGGGAGGCGTGTTGCCCGCGTTCTGGATGCGCTTCAGGCCAAAGGAGAAAGACTGGCCGGCGACAATGCGAGGCTGACCCATGAAATCGCCGAGCGACAACGACTGACACGGAAACTGGAAATCAAGACGACCTTATATTCCGTCTTTGCCGAACTCAATATGGCGATCATTCATGCGAAAACGCCGCAGGAGATTTTCGATGCCGGTGTGCGAATCACGACCGAAACCGGAGAATCGGCCCTCTCCTGTTTCGCCGTTCCGACAGAAACGACCGGGGGCGAAGCCTTCGAATATATCGCCGTCGGCGGTCGCTGCGCCGGATACCTGGAGGAAGTCGCCGCAAGCATTCCGAGCGAAACACGGATTTCATACGGGATCATGCAAACGGTCATGGCGACCGGCAAAACCGTCGTCATTCCCGATGCGACGGAACATTTTCGGGAAACCGTCTACGCACCGCTCCTGGCGAAATACGGGATTCGTTCCATGCTCGGTTTCCCTTTGAAAACGGAAGCGAACATTACGGCGGCTTGTGCCTTTTATTTCGACCGGGACGTCATTTCGTTCGACCGGGAAACCATCCGGCTTCTCGAAGTCCAATTCGCCAACGTGACCTTCGCGCTCCGGTCGCTTCATAACGCGAAATTGAGGGAGCAATCGGAACGGGAACTCCAGCAGCACCGCGAACACCTGGAGGAATTGATCGTCGAACGCACCCGCGACCTGGAAGACGCCAAAGACGAAGCCGAAAAGGCCAACAACGCCAAGAGCGAATTCCTGGCTCACATGAGCCATGAAATCCGCACTCCGCTCAACGGCGTGATCGGCCTGACCGAACTGCTCGCGGAAACCGACCTCGATGCGCGCCAAGAAGAGTATGTTCGCATGACGACGGATTCGGCGAAATCGCTCCTGTCACTCATCAACGACATCCTCGATTTCTCGAAGATCGAAGCGAACAAACTCGAACTGGCCCCGACCGATTTCGATTTCTTCGATCTGGTCGAATCCGTGCAAAAAATCATGGCGTCCCGTGCCGTCGATGCGGGTCTTGAATTGTGTGCCACATTCACAACCGGGACGCCGCGTTTCGTATATGGCGACGATGGTCGGTTACGACAGGTTCTGATCAACCTGGTCGGGAATGCGGTCAAGTTTACCGAGCAGGGCGGTATCGAAATCAGGACGGAAACGGAGACACTGCCCTCCGGCGATATTCGCATTCGCTGTTCGGTCATCGATTCCGGGATCGGCGTGTCGGACGCCACCCGCCAGCGATTGTTTCATTCCTTTTCGCAGGGCGATGCCTCGACGTCCAGGAAATACGGCGGTACCGGGCTGGGCCTGGCCATTTCCCGGCATTTGATCCAAATGATGAACGGCGATCTGGCCGTCGAAAGCCAATCACAGGGAGGATCGACGTTCTCGTTCGATCTTATCCTGCCCCCCGCACGGCCTCCGTTCCTGTCGGAACAGGTCGACAGGCGCGATCAATTGTTGGAACAGATCCGGCACATGTCGGGGACGCGGGTACTGTTCGTCGATGACAATCACGTCCAACGCAAGGCGCTGGCCTGGCAACTTGAGGACTGGAAGATGGCGGTCGTTGCCGTTCCCTCGAAGGCGGAAGCTTTGGGGCGGCTGGATGCGTCGACCGGAACTCCGTTTCAACTGATCTTTGTCGATGCGACCATTGGTGCAAGTCCGAACGAGGCGACCCTTGAA
>JBEBTM010000460.1:0-3897 GCA_040393745.1 Thermogutta terrifontis
CGCTCATGGAGAACTGACCGCACTGCTCGTTGCAGAGAAGTATTTCCATGAAAAAGCCAAAACCGATGGAACTTCCGCAAGGACGACCGTGCTGATTCCCGATGGCGCCCATGGTACGAACCCCGCCAGCGCCGCCTTTGCCGGTTTCAAAACCGTCGAGGTCAAAAGCACCGCCGAAGGCATGATCGATTTGGATGATTTCGCCGCGAAGCTGAACGAGCAAACGGCCGTGGTTATGATCACGAATCCGAACACGCTGGGCATTTTCGAGAAGAACATCCGGGAAATCTGCCGTCGGGTTCATGCCGTCGGCGGACTCGTTTATCTTGACGGTGCGAACATGAACGCCATTGCCGGTATGTCCCGGCCCGGCGATTTCGGGGCCGACATGATGCACTACAACGTCCATAAAACCTTTTCCACGCCTCACGGCGCCGGCGGTCCGGGGGCGGGTCCCATTGCTGTCCGAGACTTTTTGGCCCCGTATCTTCCAACGCCGACCGTGGAAAAGGTCGTCCAAGACGGCAAGGAGCTTTTTGTTCTTCAATCGCCGGCCAAGAGTATCGGTAAGGTACGAACTTTCTTCGGCAGTACGGCCGTGTTGAATCGGACCTGGTTTTATCTCCGAACGCTGGGGGCCGAGGGCGTTCGCCGGGCTACGGAAGGAGCCGTTCTCAACGCGAATTATCTCCTGGCTCTGCTGAAAGATGCACTCGACGTTCCTTTTGGCGATCGTTGCATGCACGAATTCGTTGCCAGCGGAGCAAAGTTGAAAGCCGAAAAGGGTATTTCGACCATGGACGTCGCCAAACGCTTGATCGATTATGGCTTTCATCCGCCGACGGTGTATTTTCCGCTGATGGTTAAAGAGGCGATGATGATCGAGCCCACGGAAACGGAAAACCGACAAACGCTGGATCGTTTTGCCGAAGTGCTCAAAACAATTCTGGCCGAAGATCCTGAATCGCTGCACCACGCTCCGCTGGAAACCGCGATCAGTCGCCCCGATGAAGTTGCCGCTGCGAAAAATCCGAAACTTGTCGAGTAGGTTATGTTTTACCCCTGAATCGCGATTCGATTTACTCGGGGCTCTTGTTATTTTCCGTCTTCGACAATAACGTCCATTAAAACCGCCTTTTCCGAGGGCACCAATCGAACCGTGTCGCATACGGCCGGGACGAGCAACGTATCACCCTGATTCAGGATTTCCAGAGCGTCCGAGCCTCCGTGTCCCGTTGCGAAAATCGCGGTTACCGAGCCATTCAATACCGTCCAAAGATGACAGTGTTCGTCCGTTTTCCAGGAAATCGGCTCCGAGAGCGTCCAGCGGTTGACCGTGAAATTTCGGTTGACGATAACCCGTTCGCAAAATCGATGTGCTGTGATGGCAGGGTTTTGTGAAAAAATTGGTGTACTGACCTCCGGAAGACATCGGATCGCCTCTTCAATTTTCAGTTCCCGGGTCTTGCCGTGTTTATCGATCCGATCCCAGTCGTGAACGCGGAAAGTGATGTTGCTGGACGTTTGAATTTCCGCGACGAGAATACCGGCTCCGAGGGCGTGAAACGTGCCGGGCCGAAGGAGAAAACAGTCCCCAATTCTCGCTTCGATCCGGTGAAGATGCTCCTTAATGCGGTTGGAGCGGATAAGTTTCTCAACTTCCTCGCGTGAATATTCCCGGTCGGTCCCGATCCAAAGCACGCTTCCCGGTGCGGCGTCGACGACAATCCACGCCTCGGTCTTGCCGCGATCCGTGTAGCCCAAAGCCTGTGCGGTCTGATCGTCGGGATGAACCTGCACGGAGAGGTGCGACTCGGCATCAAGATATTTCAGGATCAAGGGAAACCGATCCGGAAACTCACCGTAAAGCCCGAAAAGCTCGCGAGGGCGAGTCTGAACAATCTCCCACAGGCTTTTGCCACGCAACGGTCCGTTTCGGACGATGCTCTCGCCGTCCGGGTGATCGCAGACTTCCCAGGATTCGGCGAGCGGATCCAACAACGGATCGATATCGCGGTGAAACTGCGTTCGGAACCGTTGGCCACCCCAGAGATAATCCTTGTATACCGGCACGAACCGAACCGGATACAGATTCGTATTCTGGAGGAGAAAGTCGAATGAAGTCATGGACGAAAAGCCGAAAAAAGCTGCGAGCCGCCCAACCGCCTGTGTTTAAGCCGCGCCGGCTCGCCGAAACAGCGGTTTCATTTCGACTCCTTTTCCTATATAATACGGGGAGTCGTTTCAGATGGCAACCCCATGACACGTGCGCGTTTTTCAAAACGTCTTCCTTTTTCATGTCTGAACCTTTCTCACCGCAACAATCCTCGAACCTCCCTGATGGCGAGTGGGTTCTTTCCGACGACAGCCAGGTCCGTTCGTCAGCACTGCCGTCCGCGCCGGGAAGTAGTGAATATGTTGCCGTTCGAGATGATTCCGGGGCCGTGATGAACGACATGCCATCGGTTCCGTCGAGCCATCTGCCCGAGCCGACATCCTTGGATGCCGCTTCGGAGCGGACGCCGCCTTCTCCGTTGACGGCCGAGATTTTCGCTTCCGGAACCCTGCCCGCCGGAACCACGCTGGGCCACTACGTCATCCGAAGCTACATCGGCGGCGGCGGAATGGGCCGGGTCTACTTGGCGACCGATACCGCCTTGGACCGGAACGTCGCCGTGAAGGTGTTACCCCGACAGCGGGCCAATGATCAGGGAACCGTTGCCCGATTTATGAACGAAGCCCGCTCGGCGGCCCGACTGAATCACGAACATATCGCCCAGGTTTATTTTACGGGGGAGCAGGCCGGCATTCCGTACATCGTGTTTGAATACGTCGAAGGTACGAACGTTCGCGCTTTGGTTGAAGAATACGACACCTTTCCGCTTCCGCAGGCCCTGAATTATCTAATCCAGATCGCCCATGCGCTTGCTCATGCCGCGGAACATGGTGTCGTTCACCGGGATGTGAAACCGTCGAATATCCTGATCACCCGGGAAGGTCGGGCAAAACTGATCGACATGGGACTCGCCCGTCTCTTGGATCCTTCCGAATCGAAAGATGACCTTACGGCCAGCGGTGTTACCCTGGGGACTTTCGACTATATTTCGCCCGAACAGGCTCGTGACCCGAGAAATGCCGACATTCGCAGCGACATTTACTCGCTCGGTTGCACCTTTTTCTTCATGCTCTCCGGCCGTCCGCCGTTTCCGGAGGGCACGGTCCTGCAAAAATTGCTCCAGCACCAGGGTGACGAACCGCCGGATATCCGGTCCTTTCAACCGAACACACCCGGCGAAGTCGCTTCGTTGATGCAGAAAATGATGGCCAAGGATCCGCGGCAGCGTTTCCAGACGCCCACGGCCTTGGTTGACGCCCTGGTGAGCGTGGCGAAAATGCTCGGCCTTCAACCCACCGGACCCGGTAAGTTGAACTGGGTCATGGGAACCCCGTCGAGGGCATCGGTCTTTTTGAGGCATGTTCCTTGGATCGTTGCCGTTTCACTCCTGTTTTTATCGATCATTCCGTTGAAACTGCTCTGGAAAAATCGGGACTATCTTCCCCTGCCGGAGATGCCGGATATTTCTGTTGTTGAACCTCCGTCGGGTGTGCAGATCCCGTCGGTATTACGTTCTCCGGAGGAAAAGCCTTCCGAACGTCAAGTACTGACACAGACGGCGTCACCCTTGGCGGTCGTTTCTTAAGCCCCCAATCCGGCACCCGTTTTTGGGGCGGCAAAAACGGCCGGGTATTCCATTGGGGGCAAAGCGGGCAGCCCCACGGGAATCGGAATCGGAGTTTCCCCGCTTTCCGTCTCCCTTGTGACGAGTCATTCAACGCCCGCGGCTGCCCGACTGGATTTTTCCTGCGCAATGAGTTTCAACGGTGCGCGAAACGAAT
>JBEBTM010000461.1:0-3889 GCA_040393745.1 Thermogutta terrifontis
AGGACATGATATCACTGAATTCGGCCCGATGTTGGAAAGCCGGGAGCCCGTCGATTATCCCGACGTGGCTGCCGTCGTGGCCGAGAAAGTCAGTCGGCACCTGGTCGATCGGGGAATCCTGATCTGCGGTACGGGAATTGGCATGTGCATCACGGCGAATAAATTCGCGGGTGTCCGTGCCGCGCCGGTCATTGACGAACAGTCGGCCGAACTAAGCCGGCGACATAACGACCTGAACGTCCTCTGTCTCTCCGGCGACATGCTTGGAGAGGATATGATCCATCGAATCGTCGAAATCTGGCTTAAAACCGACTTCGACGGCGGTCGTCACGCCCGGCGACTGGAGAAGCTCGAAGAAATCGAAGAACATCTCGGAATGCACGGAGAAAAGTGATCTGCCGGGCGCTGTTTCCAACCAGGTCCATGAACCCATGCTCAACGACATTCTCGAAAAACACGGCCGCCGCAAAGATTCCCTGATCCCGATTCTCCAGGCGATTCAGAAGGAATACCGCTATTTGCCCCGGAATGTCCTGCAAGAGGTTTGCCGGGAAACCGAGATTACGCAGGCCGATATTCTCGGTGTGGCCACGTTTTACGATCAATTCCGCTTCGAACCGACCGGCGAGCACACGATCTGCGTTTGCACCGGGACTGCCTGCCACGTCAAGGGAGCCGATCGCGTTTTGGACGCCTTCCACCAAACGTTGGGTATCCCTGAAGACCAGGACACCGACAAGGACCGCCGATTCACGATCCAGAAAGTCGCCTGCCTCGGTTGCTGCACGCTGGCCCCCGTGGTCCAGATTGACGGTGTGACCTACGGCCATGTCACCACGGCTTCGGTGCCCGACGTACTCGAAGATTTCCTGCAACGCGGCGAAGCGGCGGGTCCCCGAAAATCCGGCGTCCACCGGGCCACGGACATCGGCACCGTCCGGCTCGGTCTCGGGTCCTGCTGCCAGGCCCAAGGCAGCGCCGCCGTGCGTGACGAAGTTTTGCGGATTATCGACAAGGCCGGGCTCGACATCGATGTCGAACCCGTTGGCTGCGTCGGGATGTGTCACCAAACGCCGCTACTCGAAGCCGTTTCGAAGAAAGGCGTTTCAACCTTCTATGCCAAGGTCAAACCCGAGGATGTCCAGGCCATCCTGCTGCGGAATTACCGTCCGAAAAGCTTCCTGACCCGCCTCGAAAACCGATTGGGGCGGATACTTCAAAATCTTTGGAGCGACGAATTTCCCGACCCGGCCCGGCAGCGACTCATTCAGCTTGACGCCGATCCCGTGGCATCATTCCTGGACCGGCAAAGGCATTTCGCCATGGAACACTGCGGCGTAATCAACCCCACGGACCTGGCCGATTACCGGAGCCACGGCGGTTACGAGGCGCTGCGCGTGATTCTTGCGGAAAATACGGATCCGAATACCATCATTGAAAAGCTGGAGCGCTCGGGGCTCCGGGGTCGAGGCGGGGCGGGGTTCCCCACCTTCGCCAAGTGGCTCGCCGTGATGAACGCCGGGGAAGTCTCCGAACCGGTGTCCGGCGAATACTCGGGCCGGTACGTCGTCTGCAACGGCGATGAAGGCGATCCCGGCGCGTTCATGGATCGGATGCTGCTCGAATCGTTCCCCTTTCGCGTGATCGAAGGGATGACCGTCGCGGCCCGCACCGTCGGAGCCCGGCGGGGATTCTTCTATATCCGTGCGGAATATCCCCTGGCCGTGGAACGGATCCGCCGGGCTTTGGCGATCTGTTATGAAAACAATTTACTGGGCGAAAACATTCTCGGCAGCGAGTTTTCGTTCGACTTATCGGTCAAGGAAGGCGCGGGCGCTTTCGTCTGCGGCGAGGAAACCGCGCTTTTGGAATCCATGGAAGGTCGGCGGGGAATGCCCCGGTTGCGTCCGCCGTTTCCGGCCCGGGTGGGACTCTTCGGGAGACCGACGTTGGTCAATAACGTCGAAACCTATTCGCTGGTCCCCTTTGTTTTCCGGCATGGTCCCGAGGCGTTCGCGAAATTCGGCACGGAAAAGAGCAAAGGCACGAAAGTTTTCGCGTTGGCCGGCAAGGTCCGTCGCGGCGGGTTGATCGAGGTTCCCATGGGCATCACGATCCGGCAGATCGTGGAGGAAATCGGCGGCGGCGTGGCCGGGGGCAAACAGTTCAAGGCCGTTCAAATCGGCGGTCCCTCGGGTGGTTGCGTTCCCGCCGGGAGGATCGATACGCCGGTCGATTTCGAGTCGCTTTCGAAAATCGGCGCGATCATGGGCTCCGGCGGCTTGGTCGTGCTCGATGAAGACGACTGCATGGTCGACATCGCGAAATATTTTCTCACGTTCACGCAGGAACAGAGCTGCGGTAAATGTACGTTTTGCCGCGTGGGTACCCGGCGGATGCTCGACATCCTGGAGCGGCTCTGTGCCGGACAGGGGAAAGCGGACGACATCGACCGCCTTTCCGTGTTGGCCGAACAAGTCAAAGCCGGCAGCCTTTGCGGATTGGGCAAAACGGCCCCGAATCCGGTGCTTTCGACACTGAAATATTTCCGCGACGAATACGAAGCCCACTTGCAGGGTCGGTGTCCGGCGGGTAAATGCCCCGCCATGGTCGAGTACCGGATCAACGACAATTGCAACGGCTGTTCGATCTGCACCCGGGTATGCCCCGTAGACGCCATCCCGCCCACGCCGTATCGTAAGCACGCGATCGACGTGAATTTATGCACAAAATGCAACGCCTGCCGGGAAGCCTGCCCCCACAAAGCGATCGACCGCTGCTCCGTTTAGCCGAAACGGCGGCGGATGCACAAAGGCCCCCGGTTCAACGGGGGCCAGAAAACAGCCGCACGGCAGAGCCTAATCGATCACCCGCATCGCGATTATGATTCGGCTCGTGTGGCTGTGCGTCGTATCGCGATAGCCGGGGTGCGGCGGTTCCCACCAAGTCGTCGGTTCGCAGGAGATCAGCGTAAAACCGCAACGGCGCAGCGTGGCCATGAATTCCTCTTCGTTCTGGAACCGGAAGAAATAATCACCCTGGTACATGAAATCACCGGATTCCAAGGGCCGCATATCCGTTCCGGAAATTCCGTCGTCGAAATCGGGCACGTTCGCGACTAAAATGCCCGAGGGCTGTAAAACCCGGTTCATTTCCAGCAAGACTTCTTCCAAGTTCGGCAGCGTTTCGATGATATCACAGGCAAGAATCATATCGAACGTAAACCCCTGGAACGGCATCCGGGCCAGGTCGCATTCCACCGCTTCCACGGCCGACCCGAATCGGGCCTTCAGCTTCGCCAGCGCCGCCGGGGATGCGTCGCATGCCGTGACATTCGACGACGCATCGAGCAAGGTCGGCAGATTCCGCCCCTCACCCGTCGCGGCATCGAGCAGCAGCGGGCTATCGGGCAGGAGGTCTTTCGACCGGAGCAACTCGATCGCCTCACCGACGAACGGCAAGGGATGATCGCCCCAAACGAGTTTGTCGGTTGACGCGTACAGGCGGTCCCACGCGGCCTTGTTGATTTCTTCCAGTTCAAGATTTTCCGTGGTCGGAACAGTTTCGGCGTATTTCATGAGTTTGTCGACGGGTAAAAAGGTTAACGAAACAAAAAAAGAATTTCTCGATTTTCAGCGTACCGCCGCCGGTGTTTCAATCTCGGCAGGTACGTCGTATCACTAATCAGGATCGTGAAATTTTTCCATGGTGATAATGGCAAAATCAGGAGCGGAGCGACAATTTTGCGGATCATCCCAACGAGCGGAAGCTCGATTGTAATCCCATCACGATAGTTTAACGAACGGTAAACTCCAGAAATTCCCCTCGAAGGCAATGGTTCGAAGCCATCGAGGCGGCGTAGGCCCCCGCATTGAGCAGGCCCAACGGT
>JBEBTM010000462.1:0-3838 GCA_040393745.1 Thermogutta terrifontis
CTGTGCGACCTGTTTTCGCCGGAAGAGTGTTTGAATTACTTCCGCCACGCCGGATGGCGTTTGCGTGAATGACCGGGGCCGCTTTCGGAATCGCGATTCGCAGACCGCTGTTTTCCGAGATATCTCCGTCGACGACGACGTTCGAGCCCGGAGCGGGAATGATGAGGCGTGGCATGCGGGGGCGACTGGGCCTTCCTCCTGCGTCGTCAGCTCCAGCCGCCCCCGCTTCCACGTCCGGAACGGGTTTCCTTTGGGCGACTTCCTTTCCCTTGCAACCGCAATCGGCGGAATCGGGGACCGGGACCACGGCCACCGGAGGGGGAGACGGAACGGCGACCGCAGCCGTCACGCCTTGCGGTTTCACGCCGCTAATGAGCCCGTTCAAGGCATCGGGAATCGAATTCCAGACAATCCACACAATATAAAGGGCGAACGCCGCTAAAACCAGCTTCAAACCCAAATGCCAGGCGTGACGCTTGACCAGCCACCATATCGCACCGAATTTCGAAAGCGTCATTTTCGGGCGATCCGATTTTACGTCCGATAACGTATGTGAACGATAAAGCCCGAAGATTTCTTCGGTCATGATATGCGTCGAAACCTCCCCCGTTTCCCGCATCGACGCCGAAACGATTTCATAGACCCGGACGCTGTAGAGTTGGTTCGAAATCCCCCAAGCCTCTTTGACGACATCCAAATCGGCCATCGGGATATTGATCGGCGTGCCGAGGCTCTTACTTTTGGCGTTCGTTACCATGAGCAGCTTTTCGGCCGCCTTGACCACGGCCTTTACCACGTTATCCCGGTGCTGGGTAATGAGCCATACATCGTGTCCTTGGTGACCATGTTGCATAATGTAGTTGCGCCAACCGCTGGCGAAGTCGACGCCCTTTTGGTTCGCCGCATACGAAACGCTGGTTTCATTGCCCAATTGCTTATGAACCTCATCGATCAAGATGAAAGCGTTCGTCGGGAATTGGTCCCACCAGAACTCCGGACGGGGCCTGCCTTCCTCATCCGTCAGATGCTCCGATTTCGGCACATAATGTGCAAAAAACGCTTTATCCAGAAAATGAATGTAGGAGGTACAATCCACCCAATGGCCGACACGGTCGGAAACGTATTTCGAGAGTTTATCCGTATCGATAATCACGTTCGTCCAAATCGTACGGGGGAAGGGCTCGCCGGTCTTGATTTCCGACGAAATCCAATCTTCCATCATCTCCGCGACCTTGGAAACGCAATGGTAGGTTTTCCCGCTGCGTGGTTTGCCTTCAATAATGTACAGTGCCATTTTTTAGCCTATTCCCGGAATGAGTTTGAGGACGAATTTGAACGCGATAAAGCCCAAGAGGAACGCCACGACGAAAGCGATTAGCGCACAACTTTCGCTGAACGGTACGAAATGATCGGCCATCGTGCAAAGACTCATGACCGTTGCAATGACATCGTTGATACCGGACGGAAGATAATCGGACAGTGTCGGAAATTGATCGATGAGCCATTCCAGAACCTCCAATGGAAGATCAAGCGGGCGTTAGCCGCTCTCCATCAGATACTTATAGCACAAAAACGGTTCTTATTCATGCTTCTTTCGCTTGCTTCATTATCAACACGGTTTTGATGGCTTCGGCGGCTCGTTCGACGGCGATCGTATCGACGTTCAGATGGGTCACGGCCCGAACGGTCATCGGGCCAGTCGGAAGCATCTGTATACCGAGTCGGGCAAGCTCATCGCAAAATCGCTTCGAACTCCGATTCGGACCAACAAGATCGAAAAAGACCATGTTCGTGTCGATCTCATCGTATTTCAAACGAATCATCGTGGACGGCATCTCGCGGATGTGATCGGCAAGGAGTCGGGCATTGCGATGATCTTCAGCCAGTCGATCAATATGATGATTGATGGCGTAGAACGCAGCAGCCGCCAGCACTCCCGCCTGACGCATTCCGCCACCGAGAACCTTGCGACGCCTCCGGGCAAGATGAATCCAATCGTTGCATCCTGCCAGGATGGAACCGACCGGAGCACCGAGTCCTTTGCTGAAACAGAGCGACACGGTATCGAACGACTTCGTCCATTCCCGAACTGGACGGCCGGTTGCGACGACGGCGTTCATCAGCCGGGCTCCGTCGAGATGGAGCGTCAAGCCGTTTTGTTTCGCCGTTTCACAAACGTTACAGTATTGTTCGAAGGGCCAAATGCTGCCACCGCCGCGATTATGCGTGTTTTCAAGGAACAGTGCCGTCGTGTTCGGAAAATGAAGATTCGGTTCATGAAGAGCCGAAACAAGAGTTTCCGAGTCGAAAATACCTCGTTCACCCGAAAGCGTACGGACACAAACGCCATTGATCTGGGCGTAACCGCCCTGTTCGTAGATATAAACGTGTGAATTTTCCTCGCAGAGCAACTCCTCACCAGGACGGCAGTGCAGGAAGACGGCCAGCAGATTCGACATCGTTCCTGACGGTATGAAAAGAGCCGCTTCCTTGCCAAGCATATCGGCACAGCGTTCCTCAAGCCGCCGAACAGTTGGATCATCGCCGAGCACGTCGTCGCCCAGCTCGGCGGTCGTCATCGCTTTGAACATTCCCTCGGTCGGTTTCGTCACCGTGTCGCTTCGAAAATCGCAAGGCATCGTTTCCTTTTTCATTTGTTGTCATTCACCACAACGGTTTTTTCTTGTAGAACATCGGAGCAACACTACAAAGGAATGAAAACGTAACCGTTTTACCATCCCGTTTAACATGGCCGATGTTCGGTGACGGGAAGTGCATGCCGCCGATCGGGATGTTTTCTTCCGCTGCTTTGTCGAGAAAATGGCGACGGGTCTTGAGCGTGTCTTCCGGGTTCATGTCGAACCGCGTGTACGCTTCCGGGTATGGAAATTGCAGGGCGACGGCGTGGAGCAAATCGCCGACGACCATGAATTTCTCACCGTCCGACTCAATCATAAACGTGGTATGACCGGGCGTGTGGCCGACGGCATTCATCGCCGTCAGGCCGGGCAGCGACGGAATCGGCTTCTCACCGACCTCAAACGGCGGCAGGAAATCGTCGCCATATACTTTGATAAGTTGCTCGACTAAATTGAATTGCTGTTTCATGAAAGGAACATCGCCCTCGTCGGTTTTCGGCAGGATTTTTTCGAGCGATTCCTTGTTCCCCCAAAAAACGTATTCCGATTTGGAGCAGCGGATTTTGGCTTTGGGAAAAACCCGCTTGCCATTTTCAACCAAGCCACCGATGTGGTCGCTGTGCATGTGCGTTAGGAGAACCGCCGCTATTTCTTCCGGTTTGACACCGGCACGAGTGAGATTTTGGAGCAGTTCCGGTTTGGCTCCCATGAGCGTACTAAAACCGGCGTCGACTAGGATTTTCTCGCCGTTTTTCAATTTCAGGAGAAACGCCGTCGTCGTTCCCGGAGCAGTTCCTTCCGGCATGCACTGCTTGATGGCGGCCTGATCAACATTGGTGAACACGGCGGAGGAAAAAATGTATGGGCTGTCCTGAATGGCGACGATCTCGATGTCACCAACTTTCAACGATGGCATTCCGGTTTCAGCGGCAGCAATGCAATGGGTTGACAGTGCGAATAAAGCGAGGGCAATCAAGGCTCGGAACATGACGGTCGGTTTGGTGGAATCAGGAAACGGTCAAGCGGGACGATGCAACCATTGTACTCGATGAAACGCCTGATGTCGACCTGAACGACGTATCGCGATGTTATGACGGATTGATCGTGACCGCAGAGAGCAAGACGTGTCACCTCAATTTCAGTCACCGTTTTCCGGAAAAACAAGTGAGCTTCATTGCTTTTCCCAATCTTCCACACTG
>JBEBTM010000463.1:0-3830 GCA_040393745.1 Thermogutta terrifontis
CGTACCCGGGGTCGTCCGGATTCTCTTCGACCAACTTGGAAAGATCGAACGGGCCCGGCAGATTCGGGTTGTGCCAGAGGAAATAGAAGATCAGGACGGTCCGATCCTCCCGGGGCAGCGGGCAGTCGACGCCACCCTCGGGAAGCGAGCGGCCCAAGGCATCGGTGGCGACCCAGGTGTCGCTCATCAAGTCCCGGGGCTCGGCAGACGATATTGTTGCACAAAAAAGCGAGAGGACGGCGGCAAATGCGGCCCCGAGGAGCGTATGGAAATGGTTCATGGTTTTGAAAAGGTGAATCAGCCTGTCCGGCAGACGCCGAGTTCCTTGCCGACTTTGACAAATACCGCGAGGGCTTTTTCCAGTTCGGGCATGTCCAGCGCCGCCGAAATTTGCGTGCGAATTCTCGCCTCGCCTTTCGGGACCACGGGATAGAAAAAGCCGACCGCGAAAACGCCTTCCTCGAACAGCCGGCGACTGAATTCCTGCGCAACTTTGGCGTCGTAAAGCATGATCGGCACGATGGGCGTGTTGCCGGGCTTGAGATCGAAACCCGCCTCGGCCAGCGAACGGCGCCAGAATTCCGTGAGTTTTTCGAGTTTATCCCGCCGTTCCGTGGTTTTCGACAGGATATCCAAAACCTTGATCGTCGCCGCGGTCACGGCGGGCATCAGGGCATTACTGAACAAATAAGGCCGCCCTCGCTGTTTCAGCAGCGCGACCAGTTCCGCCCGAGCCGCCACGCAGCCGCCGGTGGCACCGCCAAGCGCTTTGCCGAAGGTCGTGGTGATGATATCGACCCGATCCATCACGCCGTAATGCTCATGCACGCCCCGACCGGTCCTGCCGATAAAGCCTGTGGCGTGGGAATCGTCCACGGCGACCAGCGCGTCGTACTTGTCGCCCAGGTCACAAATCTTGTCCAGCGGGGCCATGTCGCCGTCCATCGAGAAAACGCCGTCGGTCATGATGAGTTTGATTCGGGCCGGGGACGCTGCGAGCTTCTCTTCCAGTTCGGCCATGTTGCCATGCTCGAAAATGTTCCGCTGCGCCTTGGAGAGCCGAACGCCGTCAATGATCGAAGCGTGAACGAGTTTGTCGGAAAAGATGGCGTCCTCGGCCGTGAGAATGCCTTCGAAGAGCGCCCCGTTGGCGTCGAAACAGGAGCCGAACAGGATCGCGTCCTCCATGCCCAGAAAGTCGGCGATTTTCCGTTCGAGAATCCGGTGGTTGTCCTGGGTGCCGCAAATGAAGCGGACCGAGGAAAGGCCGAAACCGTGACTGTCGAGCCCGTCGTGGGCGGCCCGGATCACTTCGGGATGGCCGCTCAAACCGAGGTAATTGTTCGAACAAAGGTTGATCACGTCACACGGCGACGAGCCTTCGGGAAACGAAACCGAAACGGTCCCGCCCTGCGGCGACTGAATGATGCGTTCGTCCTTGTAGAGTCCTTCTTCCCGGATTTTATAGAGCGTATCGGCGTAAAGATTGCGGTATTTGTCGTAACTCATAATACGAAGTCGGTTAAAAATTCAAGAGCCCCGAGTGGAGCGAAGTGCAACTTAGGGGCAAGGTCGCCCCTATTGATGCGAATGATTCGCGATATAAAAGGTCACGTTTCCCAGTTCAAAATCACCTTGCCGGTTTGGCCGGTGTCCATCAGTTCGAAGGCTTCGGCAAAATCGGTGTACGGGAAATGGTGCGTGATGATCGGTTTGACGTCCAGGCCGCTCTGGATCATGGCGCACATCTTGTACCAGGTTTCGAACATTTCCCGTCCGTAAATTCCTTTGATGAAAAGTCCCTTGAAAATGACCTTGTGCCAGTCGATCGTGGCCGTGTTCGGCAGGATGCCCAGGAGGGCGATGTGGGCGCCCGCCTTGCAGGTGTCGATCATGTCGTTGAACGCACCGGCATTGCCCGACATTTCCAGGCCCACGTCGAAACCCTCGGTCATGCCCACGTCGCGCATCACGTCTTTGAGGCTCTGCCGGGCGACGTTGATCGCGTGCATGGCACCGAGCCTTTTGGCCAATTCGAGCCGGTAATCCTTGGGGTCCGTGATGACGATGTTCCGGGCTCCGACGTGTTTACAGATCGCGGCGGCCAAAATACCGATGGGGCCCGCCCCGGTGATGAGCACGTCTTCGCCGATCAGGTTGAACGACAATGCCGTATGTGTGGCGTTGCCCAGCGGATCAAGGATTGCGGCTTCGTCGTCGGTGATGCCCTTAGGGATCGGGAACACGTTCACGCCGGGCATGACCAGGTATTCGGCGAAGCAGCCGGGAATGTTCACGCCGATGCCCCTGGTGTTGATGCAAAGGTGCCGGGCGCCGGCCCGACAATTCCGGCAGTGTCCGCAAACGACGTGACCTTCGCCGGAAACGCGCTGACCGATTTTCAGGCCGTCGTCGGCCGCGCTCCCGATTTCGACGATTTCGCCGACGAATTCATGGCCGACCTGCATGGGCACGGGGATCGTCTCCTGCGACCACTCATCCCAGTTGTAGATGTGCAGGTCGGTCCCGCAGATGGCCGTCTTTTTGATGCGGATCAAAACCTCGGTGGGCCCGATGGCGGGCTTGGGAATGTCTTCGAGCCAGAGACCACGTTCCCGATGTTTTTTAACGAGTGCTTTCATGGGTGCGGTTGGTGAATGGTGGTTTTTGAGAGGTTATTTGGCAAGACCCACCGCTTCCTAACGGACGCGGCTCTGATCCGCTCTTGTTTTGGCAAGGTAGTCCCGACAGCGGGTTAAAAAATCCTGGCAGGCTTCCGTTTGGTAATCCGGATAGGTCCAAGAGAGCGACTTCCAGGCTTTCTTCGTGTATTGGAGCGTGGTTTCGGCAAAGATGCCCTTGGAAAGGTAAATCCTGTGAGCGTGATCCTTCGTTGAAGCAAGGACGAGTTTGCCGAGGTCGACATAACCCGGATCGAGATTCAACGCCCGGGTCACATCGGCGGAATGGTCGGAAATGGCCGTGAATTCGTCTTCCAAAGCGTTGGTCAGGGTCTTGATTCGAGGAAGCTCCGACGGATCGATCAGGTCGCGAAATCCCCAGAGTCGCTTGGGAAGTCGCGATCCCATCGTCGGAACATAATAATCGGTGAACGTCTCCGAGGCAAAGGCTTCGCTTTCCAACTCCACGGGCCCGAACAGTTCTTCAAATCGCCGTTTGGCCCAAGGGAAGGCGGTGTCCATCGAACTGAAAACAGCCATGAACAAGAGCACGGGGTCGGGTTGACGGATTTGGCCCATATGGCGGGATATTTGTTTGACGAGGTAGAACGTGCGGGGTGATATAAAAGCAGGCGGATTTATTTCAGAACCTTGTTTTCAACGATGTCGATGAGCCGACCCAGGAGAGCTTGGGATTCTTCGGACTCGGCGGCGCTGGCGTTGTAACGGTCATACACCATCTGGGCCTGCTTACCGCGAAGAAGGACGCCGAAATTTTCAACGCTTTCTTCAAAGGCCTCGGCAGCTTTTTCGCGCAATTCCATCGAATTGGCGGCATCGGCCGCGATGAAAAAAATCGCCTGCTGCAACCTGGCGGATTTCACGGAAGCGGCCAGTTCCAAACCATGGAGGACACGCGGTGCGCTTCGCAAGGCCCGGTCCGCGACATCATCAATATCTTCGAAATGGTAGATTTTCGGACCCGTTTTTTGAGCGTCACAGATTTCCTTGATCCATGTCAGGGCCTGTCGGGCTTGCTGGAGCCGAATTTCCCGCTTGACGGGTTCCGCCGCGGTTTTTTCGAACAAATCGTCGCTGACCCACTTGGCCATGACGTCGTCGTAAACCCGGGGATACGTCATGGAAAGC
>JBEBTM010000464.1:0-3816 GCA_040393745.1 Thermogutta terrifontis
AGTGGCAAACGTACGATATCGATTTCACGCCCGCCAAGTTCGACGCCGACGGCAAAAAAACCGCCAAGGCCAAGATCACGGTGGTGCATAACGGTGTCAAGATCCATGACGGCATCGAGCCCGAAAAGGAAACGCCCGGCTGCCGGCGTGAAGAACCCTCGGCCCGGGGCCTGTACCTCCAAGGACACGGCAACAAGGTTCAGTACAAGAACATCTGGATCCAATACAATTGATTGCGTTTCAAAAAAGAGCCCCAAGTGCAGCGTAGCGGAACTTGGGGTGAGTCGCCGAAAGAGTTTTCACCGATGCACCCGGAAGTTGCGCTGCGTTCCACTTCCGGCTCTTGATGATTATGGCAAAAAAAGACGATCCGGCTTGGCGTTCACTCTATCCGTTCGAATCGCGGTTTTTCGATTTGGATGGCCTGAGTTACCATTATCTCGACGAGCAGCGGCCCCGGAACGCCACGGGGCGGGAAACGCTGCTCATGGTTCACGGCAATCCGACCTGGTCGTTTTTCTGGCGAAACCTGATTACGGCATTCCGCAACCGATACCGTGTTGTCGCCGTGGACCACATCGGCTGCGGGCTTTCCGACAAACCGGGCGAGGCGAACTATCCCTTCACGCTTGAGCGTCGCATCGACGATCTTTGCCGGCTTATCAAGCACCTTGATTTGCGCAACGTCACCTTGGTCGCCCATGACTGGGGCGGCGCCATTGGCATGGGCGCGGCCACGCGACAGCCGGAACGTTTCGATCGCTTGATCTTGATGAACACGGCCGCGTTTCAAGGCTTCATGTGCCCGCTACGGATTCGCGTGTGCCGGGTTCCCGGTTTCGGGCGATTGGCCATTCAAGGGTTTAACGTCTTTGCCCGCTGGGCGACCTGGATGGCGATCAGTCGGCGCGGCGGGTTGCCGAAGGAAGTCCGCAGCGGTTTGGTCGCCCCTTACGACAGTTGGGCCAATCGTACGGCCCTGTATCGGTTTGTACAGGACATCCCGCTTTCGCCGCATCATCCAACGTACAAGACGCTCGGTGAAATCGAGGAGAAACTGCCTCTTTTCGTAGACAAACCGATCAGCCTGATTTGGGGCATGCTTGACTGGTGTTTCACGCCGGAATACCTGAAGCGCTTTTTGCAGTTTTTTCCAGGGGCCGATGTCTGTCGATTGGAAAATGCCCACCATTACGTCGTCGAAGATGCCCCGGACGAAGTCATCGAGGCCATAGAGGCGTTTTTAAAGAAAAAATAAAATAGGTAAAAGTCGCCTACATTCCTTGCAAATCCCCCATTTGTCTGATATAATTACTAGGATTGTCTTTTCTGTGGCGGCACCACCGGCAGCGTGACACGCGGTCTTGGGGGAATCGTCGCCTTTTTCCTCACCTTTGTTTTACCCGCTACAGCAATTATGCCCTCAAGCGACCGAACATCCGACTCGAACAATCCCGTCGTTGCCTCCTCCAGACGCATTTCGGGAATCACGCCCCAGGGGCTCTATGACAAGTGCATGGAACTGGCCGGTAATCTCTGGTGGAGCTGGCACCCGGAAGTGATCAACGTCTTCAGGTCGCTGGATCCCATCCGCTGGCGGCAACTCGGTCACAATCCCATTGCGTTGTTGCGGGAATTCACGCCCGAACGCCTCGAAATCCGGGCCGCCGAACTGGTTCTTTACACAAGAATCGACCAGGCGTACCGCCGAATGCGACAGTACATGAATACCCGCACCCCTTGGGCCCAGCGGAATGTCGGTGTCCTCGGCTCGCAGCCCGTGGCGTACTTCTCGCTGGAATTCGGCGTCCATGAATCGGTCCCGATCTACTCCGGCGGCTTGGGCGTTTTGTCCGGCGACCATATCAAAAGCGCCAGCGGCCTGGGCGTGCCGCTCGTCGCCATCGGACTTTTCTACAATCAGGGCTATTTCAAGCAGCACCTGAACACCAAAGGTTGGCAGCAGGAAGAATACCTCGACACGATGGTCGAATATCTCCCCTTGGAGCCCGCTGTGGATACAAAGGGCGAGCGGCTCACGGTTTCCATCGAAACCCGCACCGGCACGATTTACGCCAAGGTTCGCGAAATGTACGTCGGTCGCGTCCGATTGTTGCTTTTGGACACCGATCTGGACATCAATCAACCCGAAGACCGGAAATTGACCAGCAGGCTCTACGGCGGCAACAACCGAACCCGCATTCGACAGGAAATCGTTTCCGGGATCGGTGGTGTTCGGGCTCTCAAGGCCTTGGGGATCACGCCCGGCGTTTACCATCTCAACGAAGGCCACAACGCTTTTGCCACGCTTGAAGCCATTCGGCAACGCATGGTCGGTGATGGCATGACCTTCGATGCCGCGGCGAGCGACGTTGCCCAAAAGACCGTCTTCACGACACATACGCCGGTCCCGGCCGGGCATGACCGTTTCGACGCCGATTTGATCGAGGAGCATCTCGGTCCGCTCCGGGGGGAATTGGGCATTGATGCTTCGCATCTCATGTCACTGGGTCGTGTCGATCCGGGCAATCATAGCGAACCGTTCTGCATGACGGTGCTGGGGCTGAAAATGTCCCGCTACGCCAACGCGGTCGCTTCGCTGCACGGTGTGGTGAGCCGGAAAATGTGGCACTGTCTCTGGCCGCACATGCCGGAAGAAAAAGTCCCGATCGGCCATATCACCAACGGCGTTCACGTTCCGAGCTGGATGGCATGGCAGATCAACACGTTGTTCGAACGGCATCTGGCGAAAACCTGGTCGGAAGAATCCATCGACCCGGCCGACTGGGAAGCCGTTCACCAGATCGACGCGGGTGAACTTTGGGAAACACACAACGCGCTGAAGAATCTGCTCGTCGCTTTCGTGCGCCGACGGCTCAGTCGACAATGTCGCCGACGGGGTGAATCGGACGAAGTCATTGATCGAGCCCGCACGGTCCTGGATCCGCAGATTCTGACCATCGGTTTCGGACGTCGTTTCGCCACGTACAAGCGGGCCACGCTCGTTTTGAACCAGATCGAACGGATGGCCAAAATCTGCAACGACGCCGAGCGGCCCGTCCAGTTCGTTTTCGCCGGTAAAGCCCACCCGGCCGATAATCCGGGCAAGGAATTCATCCAGACGATCGCGAATCTGCGCAACGACGAACGCTTCGCCAATCGGTTCGTATTCATCGAAGATTACGATATCAATGTGTGCAGGCACATGGTTCAGGGCGTGGACGTCTGGCTCAACAATCCTCGCCGTCCGCTGGAAGCGTCGGGAACGAGCGGCATGAAGGCGGTGCTCAACGGAGCCTTGAATTTGTCGGTACTCGACGGCTGGTGGGCGGAAGCCTACGACGGAACCAACGGTTTCGCCATCGGCAACGGCACGAGCCACACCGACGATTCGATCACGGATAAACGCGACGCCGAAAGCCTGTTCGACGTACTGGAACATGAAGTGATCCCGTTGTTCTACGATACGGATGAACACGGTCTGCCGACCCGCTGGATCAAACGAATGATGAATTCGATCAGCACCTTGGCTTGGCGATTCAGCGCCCACCGGATGGTCGCCGACTACACGCTCCAGGCGTACCTGCCCGCCGCGGGGGGAACAAGTTGCGACATGAGGCCGTGGTAGACAAAAAGGATCACGATTGATGATGTACCAGCCCGAAGCGTCAGGATTGAAAACCAAGCGGTTCCCAACCCTGACACTTCGGGCTGGTTTTTTTACAAGGTCTACGCCATTCGGTTAAACGGGAAGTTTGGATGTTTTTTTGAAATTCTCTTGAACATGTCTATTTTCCAAAGGAAGTAAACTCAATT
>JBEBTM010000465.1:0-3787 GCA_040393745.1 Thermogutta terrifontis
GTCGCCTTTTTTGCATGAATCAATGATCCCTCCCGACCAGCGCAAGCCTGTTCTCATTCTACTCTATGTCACCTTGGCCGCATCGCTTTGGAAATGCTTGGCGATTCCCATTGGTGTGACCGTGGAAACGCCCGCACTGAATTCTCCCGCCTTCTGGATCGGCGAACAGAGGCTCATCGCTGCGTTTATCCTCTTCGGATTCATCCCGATGTTCATCGTCAAGTTCGGATTTCGCGAAAAACTGTCCGATTACGGCTTACGGTTCGGGACGCTGAAATTCACGGTTCGCTCGTTTCTGATCATGGCCCCCGCCGTAGCCGTTCTCGCCGTTTGGACGGGCCATCAAGCCGAGTTTTTCGACGTCTATCCGTTCAGCGAACAACTCCGGTCTCACGGCAAACCGGCCGGCACAGAAATATCGAGCGAAATATTCGCCGTCCATGCCGTCCTGTATCTCGGCTATTATTTCGGTTGGGAGTTTCTTTTCCGGGCGTTTTTACAGCATGGCCTGAGTTCTCGCACAGGAATTGCCGTCGCCGTTCTCGTCCAGACCTTGGCATCGACCATGCTCCATTACGGTCATCCGCCCACCGAGATTTTCGCCTCGGTCTTTGCCGGCATCGTCTGGGGTTTCCTCGCCGTAAGAACCCGATCGATCCTCTCCGGAATGGCTCAACACGCCCTTCTGGGCATCCTTCTCGACGGGACGCTCATTTACGGATAATTTCAAGAGCCGGGCAGCGTTTGGTTTTCGGTGGCGTCAAAACGGATTGAATACTTTCGAAACAAACGGGATGAGGGGCATAAAAGAATTCCGCAACCAAGGGTTGCAGCCCGTTTTTTGATTCCCCGATCCCCCCTTGCCGCAGACGCTTGGGCGGGTACAATAGCCTGTTCGGAGGGTAAGCGAATGGCTAGCGGCCTCATTGGAAATGAGGTGCCTCGCAAGGGGTTGCGGGTTCGAGTCCCGTGCCCTCCGCTCAAAAAACGTGGCCGGAAATCAACAATGATCTCCGGCCACATTTTCTTGCGCTCATTGCCATTGGGGCTATTGCCCGGCCCGCTCGTTTTCCCGCTTCTCTTTCATGCGGTCGTAAAACTCCCGGTGCAAATGTTTTTGACCCGGATTCTCACGGACGAGCATAGCGTCACGTGGGTGCATGTTCAGTTGTCCCGTGATGTTGTATTCCGGCGAGGGCCCCCAGTCGATTCTTTGTCGCAGCGGCTCGATGAGTGTGTCCAAGGCGTCGTAGACCGGCTGGAGATCATATTTCGGATTGTTCATATACCCGAGTATGAGCTCCATGGGACAGTTGCCGGCCCCGCGTCCCAGACCGCCGATGGACGCGTCGACACAGTTGGCGCCGTGAATCACCGCTTCGATGGAATTGGCAAAGGCAAGCTGCTGATTGTTGTGGGCGTGAATGCCGACTTCCTTGCCCGTCTCTTGGCCGAAACGCAGATATTTCTTGACAAGATACTCCACGGTCTCGGTATACATGGCTCCGAAACTGTCCACGACGACCAGTACGCTCGCCGGACTCGTTGCCAAACGTTCCATGGCCTTGTCGATTTCCACTTCGCTCAATGAGGAGACGGCCATGAGATTGGCCCAAACCTGGTAGCCTTTCTGGTAGGCGTCTTGAATCATATCCATGGCCTCGCCAACCTGGTGGGCGTAAAAGGCGATGCGCATAATGGAAAAAACGCTTTTCTCCCGGGGCAAAACGCCGGTTTTCCAGTCAGATTTGCCGGCATCGACCATGGCCGAAATAGGCACGGTAAGTTTTTCGCCCTCCAAGGCCCGGAGCACGTCGTCCTCCCGGCAGAACATCCAGTTGCCGAATTCGTCCCGACTGAAAACGCGGTCGGAATTTTTGTAGCCGATTTCCATAAAATCCACGCCGGCTCGCACGCAGGTTCGGTAGACGGTCCGGACAAAGACGTCGTCGAAACCGTGGTTGTTCATCAAACCGCCGTCACGGATTGTGCAATCGAGAATTTTGACTTCAGGACGATAGGTAATCCAAGGTGCGTCCATTGTTTCGTCTCCGGTTTATCGGGCAGGCCGGAACGGTGATCGCGGCGTGCGTTCTTTTAGGAAAAATCAGGAGCCCTCTTCTGGGGGACACGGTCTCGCAAAAACAGGGGATACTGTGAACCCGTTATTATTGGATATACAAGCGGGAATGTCAATGTATTGATTTCGCTTTTTTCAGGTCCGTCAGAGCAATTCCGCGCTCCGTTGCGCTCCCCGAATAAGCTGTCGGATTCTTTCGACCGTCAAACCGCGAGGCGCCTTCGAACCGGCGTCATGGTGGATGCGTTCTTCGAAAACCGTACCGTCGAAATCGTCGCCCCCGTAGGAAAGGGCAATCTGCGCAAGGGCTTCGCCGAGCGTGACCCAGTACGCTTTGATGTGTCGAAAATTTTGCAGCATCACCCGACTCACGGCGATGGTTCGCAGGACTTCCTGCGGTGAAATCGGCGTTACGGAAATTCGTGTATTCTCCGGATGAAACACCAGCGGGACGAAACAGTCGAAGCCCCCGGTTTCATCCTGCAATTCCCGAAGCCGAAGCAAATGATCGAGCCGATGCTCCCGGGTTTCCAAGTGTCCGAAGAGCATGGTTGCGTTGGTCGGGATTCCCAAACGGTGGGCGGTCCGGTGGATGTCGAGCCAGTTTTCGGCAGGGATCTTTTCCGGTGCGATTCGGCGGCGAATTTCCCTATCGAAAATTTCCGCCCCACCGCCGGGCAAGCTGGAAAGCCCCACCGACTGCAAATCGCGGAGAATTTTTTCGACCGTGAGCCCCGAGGATTCGGCGAAATGAAAAACCTCCACGGCGGTCCAAGCCTTTAATTTCAGGGCCGGAAATGATTCGTGGACGTCGGCCAGGATATCACGATACCAAGCGTAAGGTTTCTCCGGATGGACACTGCTGACCAAATGAAGCTGGGTTGCCCCGAAATCGACAGCTCGCCGAGCCCGGTCCAGGATCTCTTGCCTTTCGAGGACGTACCCTCGCGGGTCACCGGAGCGGGCCGCGAAAGCACAGAGGGGACAGCCGATACGGCAGATGTTGGTCGGGTTGACATGGGCGTTAATGACGTAATACGCCTTGTCTCCGTGGAGGCGTTTACGGACGGAATCGGCAAGCCGACCCACCTCGTGCAACGGGGCCTCGTGAAAGAGCCAAAGGCCATCTTCGTATGAAAGTGGGATGTTATGGCCGAGTTTTTCTTCGAGCGTCGAAAGCATGCTGTTATTTCGCGACAATTTCTTATTGGCCGAACCCCAGGACTTTCAGGGCGATTTCAATCCGGCCAAAGGGAGCGCTGACCTGGATGCCCGCCACGCGGTCTCGAACTCTTGCGACCATTTCCCTCGCAATTTCAATTCCCACGGCCAACTGTTCCTCTTTCGGCTGTTTCGACACGTCCCGCATTCGCCGCATGGTTCCCTCGGGCACGACCACGCCGGGAACCTCGTTATGCATGAATTCCGCGTTACGATAACTCGCCAAGGGCCACACGCCGGCAAGGATCGGGATCGGACAGTCGCCGATCTCGTCGAAGAACGACAGCAGTGCATCGGGATCGAACACGGGCTGCGTGATCGCGAACTCCGCTCCGGCCTCGATTTTTCGGCGGAAGCGGTCCAGTTCCCGTTTTCGGTCCAGTGCGGTCGGGTCGCGTCGCAGTCCGTTGCGCGCCGGTGTGGGCGGCAACACGGCCTGGCCGCCGAGTTGCTCGCCAGGATTGAGCCGCTTTTGCACGGCCGCCC
>JBEBTM010000466.1:0-3770 GCA_040393745.1 Thermogutta terrifontis
GATTACGCGCTCGCCTATGCCCAGGCCGGTTATCCGGTGTTCCCTTGCAGCGGAAAACGGCCGATGACGCAGCACGGATGCTCGGACGCCACGACCGATGCAGTGACGATTACAACGTGGTGGGATCAGACTTCCGAGGCGAACATCGGCCTGCTTTGCGGAGAGCGGTTTCTTGTTCTCGACGTCGATGTTGATCTGGACAATATGAAAGACGGTCTCGCCGATTTGGTGAAGTTGGAAACTGAACTCGGACCGCTCCCAGAAGGGCCAACGACGACAACCGGACGTGATGGACGGCATCGCTTCTTTCGGTGCCCGATCCCTGCTCCGCTTGGCAGCACGAAGTTGTATGGGCTTGAAATCGACATTCGAGTCGGGAATCAATACGTTATCGTACCACCGTCGCAACATCCCGATACCAGCCGTCAATATCAATGGAATGATGAGTTGATCATTTGTCGTGGCGGCAGATGGTGTAAACGATTATTGCCCCAACTGCCTCCGGCATGGCTGGAGTGGATCATGGAGTTCAGAACGGATCAAAAAAACGAGCCCGAGATTGGAGAACCGGAGGAGAACACTCAGAACGGCCAACTTCTGGAGCAAGCCCGGCAACTCGTCCGCGAAGCGCGGAGCAAGGCGGAGCGTCGCACCTTTCCCATCAGGCTTTCCTTTGACGCTGTCAAGGATCGCGCCCGCGGCAAGTGGAAACGCATTTTCGAGTTTTTCTGGCCCGGCATCACCGAAACCGAACCGGGAATCGAATACGGCACCTGTCCCGTTTGCGGCAAGAAGTGGAAGTTCAAGTTTTTCACGGACTTCAACGACACCGGAACGTGCATTTGTTATCGTTGTCACGATAAAGGCGGCGACGGCATCGCGACGGTCGCCTGGCTGCTCGATTGCTCGCCGGGCGAAGCGAGGGAGTTGTTATGCGACCTGCTCCAGACGAACCTGATGAAATGATTCGAGTGCATAAAAATGGCCGTGCGACGTTCCTGCGTCCACGGCCTTGATCCTTCCCATACCAAATCCCATTCCGGTGCTGAAAGGTATCGTTATTATAATCCATGACCACGGTTTCTCCAAGCGAATTTATTGAAAATTCCGAAGATGATTTATATGACGTACATTATGACGATCTCCGCGCCTCCGGTCTGCTCGACGAGACAATGGTCATCGAAGCGTTTCAGTCAGTCGATGACGTAAACACCGTCGCCGCCGAGCTCGGCTGGAAATCTTCCGCTTCTCTTGAGCGTATGAGACCGTTCCTGCGAATTCCGTACCGTAGGGCCAACGGTTCGTTGATGCCATATTGTCGTTACAAACCGCTTCATCCGCGATCCTGTAAACCAGACGATGGCACGTCGCAACTCCTCAAGTACGAGGCTCCAAACAGAACAACACCGCCGCCTTATTTTCCCAGCGGCGCGATTGAGGCGATCAACACACCGGGAGCCACGCTGTTCATTACCGAGGGCGAAAAGAAGGCGGCCAAGGCCACGCAGGACGGTTTTCCGTGCATCGGGCTGCCCGGCGTGTCGAACTGGTCGAAAAAGCAAAAAAAGAATTTGAATGGTAAAAAAGTCGGTCGACGTCATTTGAAAAGACCGCTCCGACGGATCGACTGGCAGGGACGTGAGGTCTTCATCGTCTTCGATACCGACGACCGGCGCAATCCCGATGTCAACCGCGAAGCCGCCGAGCTTGCCCACGCCCTTGAAAATCGAGGGGCTGTGGTTCGCATCCTGACGCTTCCGACTTTCCGGAACGAGACGACCGGCCTGTACGAAAAGCAGGGTCTGGACGATTACCTTGTCCGGCACGGCAGCAAGGAATTTCGGAAGTTGATTGCCGAACAAACAGTCGCGCCGACGATGGTACGCCTCGGTGATTATCGTCGACGAATGCAGGCCCGTCGCAGCATGATTTCGGAACCGGGGCTCTATCTCGACTCTTCGCTACCCGGACTGGGAAAAAGCCATCACGACGTCCATACCGACTTGCATGGCGATAAGATGCTGATCCTTGTTCCGACCCATGCGCAATGCGATGCCGCCGTCGATCAATTTACTGCGGTCGGCAAGGATGCTGTCAAATATCCCCAGCGGTCGAATGCAAACTGCCAAAATTATTCGGAGGTCAAAAGGATCGAAAATCGCGGTCTCAACGCCAGCAGCTTCGTCTGTCCGAAATGTCCCGCGAAGGGCGTCTGCGCTTATCGCGCTGCATGTTGCGTCGCCCAAAAAGCGACCATCGTCATCGCGACCCACGAACGTTTTCATCTTGAGGGCAAAAAACTGGCGAGGGGTCGAAGATATATTTCCGTTCATGAAGACCTGACCAATCTCTTGGCGAAGAGCATTGAGTCGGACGGCTTCGAACAGATCGTCGCCTTGGCCCGGTGGGGAACAAATGGGCGCTGGGGCATGCCTCCTGACGAGATGTATTTGCAGGCCGCCGAACAACTCCTTGTCGTTGCGCAATATTGTCAGGACTCCCTCTTGGGGAACGAAGAAACAACGGAACTACCGCTCCCGGACCTGCCGTCTCCGGTCGACAAAATGAATATGCACTTGAATCACCTGGTTGCCGATGTCATGAAATTTTCATACATGGCCGAGCGCCCGGCGATCCTCAATCGGTCACTTGACGGAAACGCTTTCCAGTTTTGCCGCCTGCTTCTCGCCGGTCGAATCGATCGTTTGTATGTTCGACATACGCGCTGCAATAACGGTCATGTCGAGAAGAAGCTCGTCGGCGTCTTGAATGTTTCGTTCCCGGACGATAGCATTGTCATCTTGAACGACGGTACGGCCACGCTCGATTCCATTCCGCCGGGCTTCCGAGATCGAGTTCGGGACATCACGCCATCGGGTCAAGCGGAGCGGCTTAAGGAGATCATCCAATACCCGATCGACATCACGCAGTCCGGGGTTTCTCTGCCGAAGCTCGTCGGTTCCATTCGTGCAATCCTGCGATTACATCCCGACAAGAAACGGGTTGGCCTGATAACGCACAAGAAGTTCCTGAAAGCGTCCGGCGGTCGCTCGCCTCTCCGCGACCTCCTCACCACCGAGGAAAATGAGCGAATCGTCAAGAGCGACTGGTTTCGTGGCACCGAGTCGCGGGGCAGCAACTCCTGGAAAGAGGAATGCGATTTGCTGATCGTCGCCGGGACGCCACGCGTCCCGACCTCCGCCGTACAGAATCGTCTGCTCCAGCTTGGCAATCCGGTTGCCGCTACGCGGGACGGCCATTGGACCTCGCATGATTCCTGGTCCGGTCGGCGGCTCGACGGGAAGCGGGAGATGGTCAAATCACGGGGCTACCGGGATCACGATTGGCACGAAGCGGCCCGGCAAAACGTCCATTCGGAGTTGGTCCAGGCGATCGGCCGGGCAAGACCGGTCTGCTCCGACGGGATTCCCCTGACGATCGTTCTCAGCACGGAGCCGCTGGGCTACCCGTTGGCCGATAAAAAACTGGAGATCATCAACAAGCGAATCGCCCGAAGCGCGGCACAGGTGATTTATCATCTGCTCGATTCCGCCGGGGCCTTGAATTCGGGAACCGAAGCGGAGCCGATCCCCAACGGCGAAATAACGGCAAGTTTTGCTTTAAGATACTATAAGCGTTTCTTGCCGTTATTTCTATCGAACGCCGGGTGGAAACGATGCCCCACGATCAAGACCCCCGACCTGACCCGCCGGATGGGAATCCCGGAACGCACGGCCCGACTCCTTTTCGCCGATTTGGAACGCTTCGGC
>JBEBTM010000467.1:0-3749 GCA_040393745.1 Thermogutta terrifontis
GTAGCTCACCATCCCTTCCACAACCCACCGGCTTCAGCCGGTGGTAGTTTAGTTTCTTGTGCTACCAAATTGCCACAGATCGACTGCATCGGATTTTTCGATGCGATGAAATTCTACCATGCGGATTGCGACTAAGCGTTCGGTTGCGTTCGTTTTACGCACCTAACGAAAATACCCATCGATAATATGAACAAAAATAGAATATTTGATCTGCAAGATTACGGATATCATGACGCCGGTTCGGATCACGGCGACTTGATTCCTGTCAGAATTATCGAACTGCATCGAGAACGCTACAAGGTGATTTGTCCATTCGGGGAACGCCCGGCTACGCCGACCGGTACGTTTTATCACGAAACGGCTTCGAGGGAAGACTTTCCTGCTGTCGGAGATTTCGTGCTGATTCATTACAACGAACAGGGCGAATCCGGTATCGTTCAAGTACTGCCCCGTCAATCGAAGTTTTCCCGGACGGACTTTTCCGGTCGAGGATCCTATGCAAAAACTGTTTACGAACAAGTCGTCGCGACGAATTTCGATTACGTGTTCATCATGGTCTCGCTCAACAGGGATTTCAGTCCGAACCGCATCTCACGGTATCTGACAGCTTCCTGGCAAAGCGGTGGCATGCCCATCGTCGCTTTGACCAAAGCGGATCTGCTCGACGATTTCAGCGACGCCCTCGAAATGACCACGGAAGTCGCCAAGTTCGTCCCCGTCGTGGTGATCAGTACCGTGACCGGGTGCGGAATCGAAAAATTGGACGAATACCTGAAGCCGGGTAAAGCGGTCGTTTTTCTCGGTTCCTCCGGCGTCGGCAAGTCGTCGCTGCTCAATTATCTGGCGAAGCGGAACGTGATGCAAACCAGCAAAGTTCGCGAATCGGACAACCGGGGACGTCACACGACCACACATCGCCAGACATCGGTCGAGCGGACGATGTACTCCGCTCCGGCGGCGTACACGACCTCGGCGTCGGTCGGGTCGATGCACAGTACGGTCATCGCGGGCCCGATGAAATAGGCCGCGTCGATCGTTTTTTCGGCCCCGTCCGAAGCACGCCGTTCGAGAACGCTCTCCCAGTTTTTTCCGCCGTCCGTACTACGAAAAATCTTGCAGCCGTTCCACGCGCAATCGCTGACGTACAGAATATCGGGATTCGTCCGCGAAACGTCGAACGCCTTGCAATTCGCAGCGAAAAGCGGGTTGTCGTTGTTTCGGTTCTGCAAACCGTTTGCGATTTCCGCGAAGGCTTTTCCCCCGTCGTCGCTGCGGAAAATCGCCCCGGAAATCGCTTCGCCGCCGCCTTCCGGCTTCCAGGCGTTGAGGCAGATCCAAACGGTATCGCGTTTCACGGGATACGCGACGACTCGCTCGATGTTTTTGTGCGGCAATCCGACGTTGCATACTCACATTTGCCGGTCGTCGTTGATCCTTCCCATGCGACGGGTTACGCGAAATACGTCAAGCCGATGTCGCTCGTCGCCGCCGGGACCGACGGACTGATGATCGAAGTTCACAACAATCCGGCCGCGGCGTTCTGCGACGGCCAACAATCGATCACCCCCGCTGCATTTACCAGACTTGCCAAAGGAGTGGAGATCATTCGTGAAGGCATGAAACTCGAACAAAAACTATAAAAGGAGCAACGATCATGAATCTTGAAACGATACGTTCTGAAACCGATAAAATCGACGATGCAATCGCCGAATTGTTTGAAAAACGCCTCAAACTCGTCGCGTCCGTGGCCCCGGTGAAAATGGAGACACGTTCCCCCATATTCAGCCCTTCGCGGGAACGCGAAATTATCGGACGATTGACGAAACCCCATGCCAGGCTTGTCGTACTACACATCTTTTTCGCCTTTTTTTGCTCCGGGTCCGAAAATGTTCCAGGCTCGAGAGAAATCGTGGACTCGCTGGAGGCCGATCCATGTCGTTTGAGGACCCGGCAACTCCTTCTTTCCCGGCGTCGAAACCCAACCGCCCAATTCGCCGATCAGCCGAATCATCTCGTCCAGCGTCGGCGGCTTTTCCGGCAACGCCTTCTCCGGATGCATCACCCGATACGTCGACTTCCACTCCGATTCGTCAAACAAAATTTCGCAGCTCCAATCCGGATGACTCCGACCGAGACGACAGATCAACAGAACACGCCACGCAACAATCAAATACACGCCCAAGCAAGGTTCCAAACGGCTCGTTTCCTCGAATTGCAACGATTCCACCTTGCAACCCGATTTCAAGGTCTTGAAAAAGATTTCAATCATCCATCGGCATTCGTAGTATTCGATCACCTTCAAAACGTCTTCCAACGTATCGATCGGAAGCGTCGTCAACAAGAGCCATTCGATCGGCGTTTCGCCGGAAGGCGGCGACGGTTCGGAAACCGCAACGACGTTCATCGTCAAGGAATTATATCTGTCGCGTAAATGTTTCGGCACTTCGATTGCCAGAACGGTTTTTCTTATCTCAAGAAAAGCGTCGCGTGCCGATCGGGCTCGATCACGTTTGCCTCGGGCTTGGGGAACCGCCGCCGGCCTTGCCCGAACGGAAAGCGTTTTCGTTGCAATAACAGGCGAGGCGTAAACAGCACTGAGAATTCGGACCTTTTCGCCGTTTTCGTCCGTGACGTTTCGTTCCCGGAACGCCCGGATGATCAGGTGCGCGTTGGAGATTCTCGGCTCCGCGAAGACTTCGAAGATGTCCGACTCGCTGTCGCCGATACAGATGCAAGTCGTATTTTTGTTACATTCGGCCAATCGGATCGTCTGGCGGCAACCTTCGAGCCATCGAAAGCTTCCCTTCTCTTCGATCGGCATTGTCGGAAGATTTTTCTGTTTGAGTTTTTTCTCTTCCGGCGTTTCATCTTTTCGGACGATGATTTTGTTTCAGAGTGTTCCCAGAGGCGTGCCGTCGGGCATGAACGCTTCGAGCAGATGAAGATATGCTCCTCGCCGGACGGTGCTTGTTCCGATCGGCCCGGTTCCGCGAATCTGCTGTTCCGGCCGTGTCAGGTCAAGTTCGGTGGTATCTTGTACGCAAAGGACGACGTCTTGCGAGGCGATGCGCTCTTGTGTCGCCTGAGAATGGGGCTGGAGAATTTTTTCGAGGGTCGTTTTTTAATTCTCGAAAAATCGATAGGCGGCCATGGTTTCGGCGTGTCCGCCACAGGCCGCCGGAATACTGACTTGGGGGTGTTGACTCAATGCTCGCAAGACTTTGGCGAATCGTTTATTGAGTCGCTTGTCATTCAAATTAGCCGTTCGAAGCTCTTGACTGATCCAATCGCCATCCATTTTACCATCTCCTTACCCGGCTTCCGTGCTTTACAAGACATCGCCGAGCAGGAAGGATAAACAATATGGAAAAACGCTGAAAGACCAACTTGTGTAGCACGACAAGCCCGGGGGGGGGATCCGGAGAACCCCGACGATGCCGCGAATTGCTTCGTCTCGTGGGGAATCATTGAATCCGAGTTACACGTCAACCATTGATCTGTGGTTATTTTTCCGGAGTCCCATGTTTTTTTCTCTCGACATAATCATAGGATTTGTATAGTGTTGCGTATATTTTTAATGGGGCAAGGGATTTTTTCTGCCGGGTGTCATCAAGTTTGTTGATGGGGCCTCGTTGACGAAGAGAAAAATATTGCTATGATCTCCAGATGTTGCGGGGGATTAGCTCAGTTGGGAGAGCGTCTGGCTGGCAGCCAGAAGGTCATCGGTTCAAGTCCGTTATCCTCCACTT
>JBEBTM010000468.1:0-3749 GCA_040393745.1 Thermogutta terrifontis
TGGCGTCCGAGGATTTCGATGAAAGCCGGACCCGCGCCATCGATTACCTGAATACACGGGACCAGCTTTACGTCGTCGACGCCTTCGCCGGTTGGGACCCGGAATACCGGCTGAAAATTCGAATTATCTGCTGCCGGGCGTATCATGCGCTCTTCATGCACAACATGCTCATTCGGCCCACGGCGGAGGAATTGCTCGAATTCGGCGAACCCGATTTCGTCATTTTCAACTCCGGCCAATTCCCGGCCAATCCGATGCAGGACTCCATCACGAGCAAAACGAGCGTGGCTTTATCGTTCGAAAAGAAGGAGTTTGTCATTCTCGGCACTCAATACGCCGGTGAAATGAAGAAGGGCGTCTTCACGATCATGAATTACCTCATGCCCAAACAAGGTATGGTCTCAATGCACTGCTCGGCCAACGAAGGCGTCGAAGGCGACGTTTCGCTCTTCTTCGGCCTTTCCGGGACGGGCAAAACCACGCTGTCGACCGAGCCGCATCGCAAACTCATCGGTGACGACGAGCATTTCTGGACCAATCACGGCATCGTGAACATCGAAGGCGGTTGCTATGCCAAGTGCATCAACCTCGCGCCGGCAAGCGAACCGGAAATTTTCCGCGCGATCCGCTTCGGAACCGTTTTGGAAAACGTCGTTTACGACGATGTGACCCGTCGGGTCGATTTCGACGACAAATCAGTTACGGAAAATACCCGCGCTTCGTACCCGATCGAGTTCATCCCGAATATCAAGATGCCCTGCATGGGCGGACATCCGAAGAACATCGTCTTCCTCTCCTGCGATGCGTTCGGCGTATTGCCGCCGGTGAGCGAACTCACACCGGAGCAGGCGATGTACCATTTCATCAGTGGCTATACGGCCAAGGTGGCCGGCACGGAAATGGGAGTTTCGGAGCCCCAAGGAACATTTTCGGCTTGTTTCGGCGCCGCGTTCCTCGTTTGGCATCCGGCCAAATATGGCGAAATCCTGGCCGCGAACATGAAGAAGTACGGCTCGAAAGCCTGGCTGGTCAACACGGGCTGGAGCGGCGGCAAGTACGGCGTAGGCAAGCGTTTGTCGATCAAGCATACCCGCGCGATCATGGACGGTATTCACTGCGGCGAACTTGCGACGAGCAAAAAGGAAGTGGACCCGATCTTCGGATTGGCCATCCCGACCGCCTGTGCCGGTGTCCCTAAGGAAATTCTCAATCCGAGAAATCTTTGGTCGGATAAAAACGAGTATGATAAACTCGCCATGTACTTGGCCGGTTTGTTTAAACTGAACTTCCAGAAATTCGAAGCGTCCTCATCGCCTGAAATCCTTTCAGGCGGACCGATCAAGTTCGAAGATCTGTCGAGCAAAGGAATTAAACTCGACGACCTGGGCGGCTGATTTAACCATTCCATGACCATTCTCGGCCTTATCGGTGGAATCGGCAGCGGAAAAAGCACGGTTGCGGAGATGTTCCGACAGTGCGGTGCGGTCGTGGTCAACGCCGACCGCATCGGGCACGAGCTTCTGTGCCGCCGTGACATTATGGATACGCTTACGGGAAGGTGGGGCGATTCCATTCTCAACGAAAACGGTGATCTTTCCCGTGCGGTCATTGCCCGAATCGTTTTTCAACCTAACGAAACAGGCAAAGCGGAGAGACAATTTCTCGATGCCCTCCTGCATCCGCTGATCCACCACGAAATGTCATCGACTATACAAGCCTTGAAGCGGATGGGTGAAAAACTCATTCTCATTGACGCCCCCCTCCTGCTTGAAGCCGGGTGGGACGATCAGGTCGATCGGATTATCTTCATCGATGCCCCACGCGAAGTTCGTTGGGAGCGAGTTCGGCAACGAGGCTGGACCGAAGCGGAATTCGATGCCCGCGAAGCGGCGCAATGGCCCATCGAAGAAAAACGTCGTCGGGCGGACAATCTAGTCGACAATTCTAAAAATTTGGAAAAAACCCTTGACCAGATTAAATTATTCTGTAAAAATGGCTGACAATAAACTCAGGTTGCCAAATTTACACCCGTTCCCGGTCATGTCCCCCTTGGCCGGAGCCTATACCCATCGAGAATCTGCCGTTTTTTTGCCATGAAACTGAACGGTTCAACACCGTGTAACAAATACCCTGATCTGTAGTTAGATTCCGCTGAACGGTTTTTTCCACGATTCCCGCCAACCCCCCCGCAAGCCCGACATTCCTTATCGCTCAGGAGATCATCATGAGTCCTCGCCGCTCAAACCCTCAAACATCTTTCGGTTACGGCATTTTTCCCGAAGACGAAGACCCGAACCTACAAAACCCTGAGCCTCAGGATTCGGCGAAGACACGGCTTCCGACGAACGCATCTCCGGCTAACGAGGTTTCCCAAACAAACGATAGACGCAGTGCCTCACGCCTCACACCGGCCATGACGCGTTTCGGAACCGTCGGCCGCAAAGGTGAGCCGCTTTGCCTGGCCGAACTGCTCGCCTTGGAGCGGTCTCAAGGTCTCGTCGAACCGGACGACTACGATGAGGCTTACAAGAAGCTTAAGCAAAGCGGCAACATGACGTACCTGAGTGATCTCCAGAAAATGACCGTTCAGGAGTTGGTGGCCGAAGCCAGGCGGCAGGAAATCGAAGTCGAACCGAATGGAGCCTGTCGACAGGAATTGCTCTTCCAGATTATCCGCTGTCGGATCAAGGAAAACGGCCTGATGTTCGGCGAAGGAACCTTGGAAGTTCTGCCCGATCAATTCGGTTTCCTGCGAAGTCCCGACTATCATTACCTTTCCTGTCCTGATGATATTTACATCTCACCGAGCCAGAGACGCCGATTCGGGCTCAGAAAAGGTTGCACGGTTTCGGGCCAGATCAGACCTCCGAAGGAGAACGAACGTTATTTCGCGCTGCTTCGGGTCGAGGCGATCAACCACGAAGAGCCGGGATTGCTCGGTTCACGACCTTTCTTTGATGATCTGACGCCGATTCTCCCGAACGAACAAATCCGACTTTCCTACGAGGGAAGCTCCTTGGAGACCCGGATGATCGACCAAATGATCCCCATCGGTTTCGGGCAGCGGGGCCTGATCGTGAGTCCGCCGCGAGCTGGAAAGACCGCCCTGATCCGGAATTTGGCGGAGTCGATCCATAAAAACCACCCGGATGTTTTCGTGTTCGTGCTGCTCATCGACCAGAGGCCCGAAGAGGTTACCGAGATGGTTCGCCGTTTGAGCAACTCGAAATGCGAGGTGATTTGCTCCCTTTTCGACGAAGCCCCGTCTCGGCATATTCACGTTGCGGAAATTGTCCTGGAAAAAGCCAAGCGGATGGTCGAATACGGTAATGACGTGGTCATTCTGCTGGACTCGATCACGCAGCTTGGAAGGGCCTGGAGCGCCGAGGCTGCGGCGAGAAACAAGCCGTCGTATGAAGGGGCGGAACCCTTGAATTTGCAGGCGACGAAAAAATTCTTCGGCTCGGCCCGCAATGTCGACCAAGGAGGTTCGCTGACCATTTTGGCGTCCCTGTACACGGAAACCGGGGCCGATATCGACGAAGCGATCTGCGAACAATTCAAGGGAACCGGCAACATGGAAATCTGCTTGAGTCGGCAGCTCGCGGAAAAGCGGGCCTGGCCGGCCATCGACCTTTTGAAGAGCGGAACAAGCTACGAGGAAAACCTTTTGAAGCCGGAACTCTTGGCCCAAAGCGCCGCTTTTCGACGCAAGATCGCCGACATGGCCCCGCTCCAGGCGCTGAATT
>JBEBTM010000469.1:0-3744 GCA_040393745.1 Thermogutta terrifontis
CAAGGGACATCGTTCGACGACCTTGGCTCTTCTTGGCATGCTCTCCCTGAAGCTGGGTCGGGGCATCGTCTGGGATGGCGAAAAGCAAACGATCCCGAACGACGATGAAGCGTGTAAACTGCTTCGCCGGGATTACCGGTCTCCGTGGAAATACCCGGAAGCTTAGAACCGGAATAATCGGCTTTCCCGAAAAAAAATTCCCACTTTGGTATGATAGAGCACTAGGCTAATTGGGCTGGTGTTGCATCTCCCGAGGATTTGGCGTCATGGAGTACCTTGGACTTTTCGTTATTGCCGCCTTTTTGATCTTCAGCGGTCCCATTGCGCTTATTTGGTGCTGTGTGCTCAGCTCCCGGCTCCATGAAGTGAAGGCGGATAACGAGCGGCTTGAACACCTGCTCAAAAAGCAGCAAGAAAAAGAGCGACAGGCGGGAATTCACTCACAAACGATAGCGTCTCCCCCGAAACCGACGCCGAAAACCGAGCCGGTCACGCAATCCCCGCCCCGGCGTGACGTTTCGACGGCCTTGCAGGTTGCCAAGGAGCAGGCCGCCGAACAGCTTAAATCCGAGGAACCGCCCAAGCAGCCTCTCGTTGACCCCCCGAAAGCATTCAAACCCGCCCCACCCGCGACAACCTTCGATCCGACGCCGCCCGGTGACGGCCAAAAGCTCGAACCGAAACCGAGCATAACGGCCATGGAAACGAAGTCGGAGCCCCTTCCGCCTCCGCTGATCGCAACCGTCGCCAAGCCCGAATCAGCGCCGCCGAGGCATGAAAGCACCGTACCGCCCCCCGTTTTGCCCCCTGAAAAGCAGGCGCTATCGCAGGAACCGAATGCTCCGCGACGTCATCTGAACGACGCTGAGTGGGAGCAAGCCCATCCATCGGCGTCGCCGCAGAGGGGTGACATCGCTTGGCAGTCGGTCGAACTTTGGATCGGCCGGAAATTACTCGGCTGGGTTGCCGTGGCCGCGTTCATCATTTCGGCCGCATTGTTCATTATTCACGCCGTGAACGAAGGCTGGATCGGTCGAATTCCTCCGGAGTTTCGGGTCTTGGCCATTGCCACATTCGGCGGGGCGTTCCTTGTTGTGGGAAAATATTTCCACCGCATCGGTTGGCGGCGTTTTTCGACCATGCTGTCCAGTGCCGGCGTGATCATCGTTTTTCAGGCCGGTTACGCTTCGTTTGCCTATTTCCAGCTCATCTCAATCCAAACGGCGAGCGTGGTCATGGGACTGATCGTGCTCGGTTCGTTTCTGCTTTCATGGCATTACGGTTCCGTGCTTTTGGGCATGGTGTCCATTGTCGGCGGTCTTGCCGTGCCGATGCTGCTTTCGACGGGAACGGACCGATATCCCGAGTTCTTCACGTACCTCGTGATTCTCAACCTTGGTACGGTGATGCTCGTCAATCTGCTGCGTCGCCCGCCGATAGCTCTCATCGCCTTTATCGGCACGCAAGCTGAATTCTGGCTCTGGCAGAGCCAGTATTACGTCGAGCCGGTTGCGCTGGAGAAACTCACGGCCGTACTGCTTTTCCAAGGAGCTTTCTACGCCGTGTATCTGCTCGATACGACCATTGCCGCGATGGTGCCGAAAACACTGCTCGATTTCGGGGCTGAACTGAAGAACCTGCTGGACGCCGATCCCCGCGAAAAAGGCGATGTTGCACAAACGCCCCGGAAGCCGAAGTTCGTGCGACCTACCTGGGATGATGTCGTTCGGGCCGTGATGTCGCCGATCGTATTGTTCGGCACGACATGGTGGTTCCTGCGCGATAAGCCCGAATTCGCCTCCTGGCTCGGGATCATGGCCTTTGTCGGTTCCGCATGGTACGCCCTGCTCGCCGTGCTTTATACCCGATACTTGGCCCGCACCTGGTCGCCCCGGATCGATCAATCGTACTCCGCCTACTGGAAAGCCGCCCCGGCCGCCGCGACGGTCTTGTCGCTGGCCTTCCTTGCCGTGGGAATCCCGCTGCATTTCCAGGCGGAATGGCTCGCCTTGGGTTGGATCACCGTCTTTGCCGGACTCTGGTATTTCGGGCACAGACAGTTTAATCGTACGTTTATGATCATGTCGGTCATGTTCCTGGCCATGGGGATCGCCCGACTTTTGTATGATATTTTTATGCCGGGGTTCTCCCCCACCTCGTTCGGCGACAAACTCGGCACGCTCACGAAATTACCGGAGTCGGGCCTGTACGATTGGCCGTCCTTGGCCGCGATCCTCATGACGCTCACTTCGGCCGTGTTGGTGGACCGTTTGCTCAAGTTCCGGAACCGGGAAGATGAACGCGTCCGAAACCTCCGGCTCGGTTTGGCCGGTTACGGTTTTTTGACGCTCTTTCTTTCGGTCGAGGCGGTTCGCTTCTTCCTGTTCCGGCCTGAATTTTACGCACCGGCCCCGCACTGGGCATCTATTTCGCTGACCGTGCTCTGGAGCGTGTCGGCGATGACGTTACTTGAAACCGGGACGGCTTTCCGTTCGAAAACGCTCCGTATCACGGCTCTGGCGGCGATGACCACAGTGACGGCGAAAATGCTGCTGTTCGATTTTTATTCCCGGTTGCAGTTTGAAACACCGATCCATAACCCGTTATGTCCCGCGCTGATAGGTTGCAGCCTGTTATTGATCGTCGCGGCGGTGCAGGCCCGGTATTCAAATCGGTTTGAGAAGCCGGAAAAAACCGCTTGGGGGACACTTGGCATCGGAGGCGTGTTCACGCTGCTGGGCATCCTGTCGGTCGAATGTTACTAATATTATCTCCGCAATCCCGTGCCGCTTCCCCGGCCGCTGGAGAATCTCTATACCCAACAAAATCGACTCGGCGCCATCTCCATGCTGTCCGTTCTCTGGTCGATTTACGCCGGCGCTTTGCTGACGCTCGGTTTATCATTCAAAAACAGGACGCTGCGTATCTGCGGTGTAGCCGTGCTTGTCGCCGCGGTGATCAAAATCGGCGCGTTTGAAATTCTCCACCGGCCCGATTTTACCACGGCCTTTCTGAATCCGTATTTCCTGACCATGATTTGCCCCGCATGGACGCTGGTAGTATTCGCCCTTTGGACGGCTTGGTTCAAGCCGTTGGAAGACGATATGGAACGGGACTGTTACCGGTCCCTTGGCGTACTCGGACTCTTCCTGTTTATCACGACCACATCGATCGAATGGTTCTTCCATTTCAAGCTGTCTCCGCTGCCGATCGGACCGATGGGCGAAAAAACCGCGGTTTTTTTCGCCACGGCATCGCTGTCCCTGCTCTGGACCGTCTTCGGCGTGGCGCTCATGACGCTCGGACTGGTTTTCCGGTCGTTAACCCTCCGGCTTTGCGCGGCCGTGGTTTTCACGGCGACCATGGTGAAATTCGCCGTGTTGGAAATGCTTTATCGGCCCGACTACGCCACGGCATTGCTGAATCCCTACGCTTTGACTGCTTTATGTCCGATTATTGCCGTGCTCGCCTTTGCCGTTTGGACGAACCGGGTAAAACCGCTGGAAGACGAACAGGAACGCATCGGGACGCTCTTGCTCGGCTTGTCCGGTTTGCTGTTGCTCTGGATCGTGCTTTCGATCGAATGTTATTCGTATTTTTTCGCGAATCCCTTCCTGTTCGCCGCTGAAACGGACGTGCAGCGCCAAGCGGTCGCCGTGGCATCGTTGTCGGCGCTCTGGACGGTCCTGGGCGGTTCCCTGATGACCCTGGGGCTATCGGGCCGTTCCATCGTGCTTCGCGTGT
>JBEBTM010000470.1:0-3702 GCA_040393745.1 Thermogutta terrifontis
TCGGAAACGGCTTCGCGTTCCTTGTCGATAGTACCGGCCTGGTCGCGTGGCATCCGAACGCGAAACTTGTTACAAAATCCCTGTTCGACAAATCGGAGTTTCCCGGCCGCGAAGATCTTGCCGAAGGCTTGAAAAAAGCCGAAATCGCTCATGCGACCGTGAAAGATATCAAGACCGGCAAGGAACTGTTTCAGACGCTCAAACCGTTCGAATTCGGTCGCTGTCCCGATTCCTGGGGCGTGATCCTCAGTGCCGGCATGGAGGAAATTATGGCGGCCCAGCGAAGCACCGCCACGCTGCTCTCGGAACTTGAAACCAACACCGAAAAACAGATCGGCGAGTTGATCGTCACGATGAACAAAACCAACACGGAATCGCTGGACGCGCTCAACGGCAACGCGTCGAGCAGTCTCAAAACGACCGGTGTCGTTTCGTTGGTCATCCTGATCGGTTCCGTGATTGCCGCCATTTGGATTGGGCGTTCCTTTTCCGGCCCGATCATCCGTAGCGTCTCGCTCTTGCAGGAAATTGCCGGACGGGGCGATATTTCCGTAACGGTACCTCATGAAATCGAGAGTCGTGGCGATGAAATCGGCGATCTCGGTCGCGGCGTTCGGACCGTCCTCAACGATTACCAAACCATAGCCGATCTCGCGGAACAATTGGCGCAGGGAAACTGGTCGGTTTCGATCAGCGCAAAAAGCGATTTGGATCGGATGAACGCGAACCTGGCCGTGATGGTCGACCAGATCAATGCCGCACTGGCCGAAATCAGCATGCAGGTTCACCAGGTCAACAGTGGTGCGGGCGAGGTGTCTTCAGCGGCGACGACCCTTTCCAACGGGGCGCAGGAGTCGGCGGCCTCGATGGAGGAAATTACGGCCTCGATGAGCGAAATCAGCAGCCAGACCAAGGCCAATGCCGAAAGCGCCGGTCGGGCCCGCGATTTGGTACGGGAGACGACCCGCGCGGCTAATGAAGGCGAGGAAGCGATGCGGGCAATGACCGGCGCCATGGAGCGGATCACCGAGAATTCCATGAATATCCAGCGGGTGGTCAAAGTAATCGATGATATTGCGTTTCAGACAAATCTGCTTGCCTTGAACGCGGCCGTTGAAGCGGCTAGAGCCGGCGTCCATGGCAAAGGTTTTGCCGTCGTTGCGGAAGAAGTACGAAATCTTGCATCACGAAGCGCCAAAGCCGCGCAGGAAACGACGGAGTTGATTTCCAAGAGCGGCCGGGAGATCAGTAACGGCGGTACCGTGGCTTCGCGAACCTCGGAGGTGCTCCATTCGATTGCCGAGCAAATCAAGCAAACGACGGAGCTTGTGGCAGGCATTGCCGTGGCCAGCAACGAACAGGCGCAGGGCGTGGCGCAAATTACGGCCGGACTCCAACAGATCGACCAGGTGACGCAGCAGAACACGGCCGCGGCCGAAGAATCGGCCGGCGCCGCCAACGAAATGAGCGGCATGGCAAGTAAGCTACGGGAGCTTGTTGGCAAATTCAAGCTGCGATCCTGAACAGTGAACTCGCGACCGCCCGGTATCATTACCGGGCTCCTGGGGTCGGTGCCGCAGGTCCGCATGTTGCCAATGTCTTCCTGCAGGCGGAAACATACACCGGCAATCTCTTGTGTTGGCCGAAAAAAATCCGAAACAAAAATTACACAGTGACTGTTTCGAATATCTCGACCAACGATGAAGCGGACCGACCCTCGAAGAAACGGGCAATCGTCGAAAAGATTGCGTCACTGAAGCCGCCGAGACGTTTTTGATTCCGTACGAAACACTCCCATTTCCAAAGCGTTGTCGTTTGGGATTCGGGAAGCCCGGGAATATTTCGGGAAGAAACTTGCGTTATCGCTGATCGACACCGTGGATTTCTATTATTTCCAATCCTCTGGACACCCTGCCATAACATCGGATATAATCGGGAGAACGACAACGCTTCACCCAAATATAAACGATGCGACTTCCGCCGCTGAAAAATGGAATCGTCACCCTGCTCACCCTGGGCTTCGTGCCCCGGCGGTTGCGACTTCCCATGTTTCTCCTGCTTGGCCTGACCCTGGGCATGGGGCTGCTCCTGGCCCACGTTTCTCGTGCCACCTCGTACCTGTCCGACAGTTCGGAAACCTGCATCAATTGCCATGTCATGACCGATGTTTACGTTTCCTGGCAGCACAGTTCCCACGGTCGGGGTACGACTTGCAACGACTGCCACGTTCCGCATACCTCGGTTCCCCGGGAATACGCCTTCAAAGCCCGGGACGGGCTCCGCCACGCCGCGATTTTCACGCTTCGGATCGAACCGCAATCAATTTGCCTTTCCGGCGGCGCGAAGTCCGTGGTCACGGAAAATTGCGTTCGTTGCCATGAACAGAGGGTCGGCGAAGTGGCCGCATGCCGTTACATGCCGGGCGATTTGCGTTGTTGGGACTGCCATCGAGACGTCCCCCACGGCCGGGTCCATTCTCTCTCCGCTTCACCGGATACATACCGGCCCCCATTGCCGCCGGTGATTCCGAAACGGTAGTTGTTTTTCGATCGTAAAACATGCTGTGCGGCTAAAACGCAGCCAAACTCCCATTCATCTCCATGACGAACACACCGCAAACCAGCCGCTTTTCGCTCTTTATCGGTTACGCACTCTTCTTCGTCGCCTTTGCGGCCGTGATCGTGCTCGGGCTCATGCTCGTTTCCGTGGTGGATCGCCGAGCCGAAGCGGCCAAACGCAATGCGTTGTTTGAAATCGCGCCGGTGGAAATGGACGCCGCGAAATGGGGCCGCAATTATCCCCGGCAGTACGACAGCTGGGCTCGAACCAAGCAGACTTCGTTCGCCTCGAAATACGGCGGTTCCGGACACCGGGATTATCTCGAAGAAACCCCGGCGAATGTGATCCTCTTTGCCGGCTTCGCTTTTTCCAAAGATTACTGCCAGGCCCGGGGCCACTCTTACGCCGTACACGACGTGGCCAATTCGCCGCGTGTGAATGCGAACACCTCGGCATCCTGCTGGTATTGCAAGAGCCCCGATGTGCCGCGATTGATCGGCGAAATGGGCGTCGAAGCGTTTGCGTCCAAAAAGTTTCCCGAACTGAAAGACGAAATCACGCACGCCGTGGGCTGTTACGATTGCCACGAACCGAACACGATGGAACTGCGTGTGCTCCGACCCGCGATTCGTGAAGGTTTCCTCGCGTTCGACAAGAGTATGGAAGACTTTTCGCACCAGGAAATGCGCAGCATCGCCTGCGGCCAGTGTCATTCGACCTATTATTTCGCCGAGGGAACGAATATTGTCACGTTCCCATGGTCCAAGGGGTTCACGGCGGACGATATGGAACAATATTACAAGGAAGACGGCTTTTCCGATTGGACGCACCCGATCAGCAAGGTCAGGATGATCAAACACAGGCATCCCGATTACGAACTGTTCTCCACGTCGGTCCATGCATTCCGGGGGCTTTCCTGCGCGGACTGCCACATGCCTTATCGTACGGAAGGAGCGGAAAAGTTTTCGGATCACCATCTCAAGAGTCCATTGGCCGATATTTCGAACACCTGCGCGGTCTGTCACCGTTGGAGCGAAGAGGACGTTCGCAGTCGGGTCACGTCGATTCAGGATAAAGTCAGGGAGGGTCGGAATCGTGCCGAGGCGGCCATTGCGCTTGCTCATTTCGACATTGACGCCTTCA
>JBEBTM010000471.1:0-3687 GCA_040393745.1 Thermogutta terrifontis
ACAAGGTCGGCAGGCAGTCGTTGAAATTCGCGCCGAAGCGAGTCATGGCCCAGGCGATCCCGGCGGGCCACATGGCGAGGCCCTGGTCGACCCAGACACGCTCGTCGGGATTTTCGAACAGGTTGAGCCAATGGTTCATGAACCAGCACAAGCCGACGAGAATCACCGAGGCGAGCCAGCCGCCCATGATTCCGTACGATTTCCACATTTCGGGCCAGATAGCGAACACCAAAGCGCCGGTAATCGCGGCGCCGATCATCATGGAGATATATTTCATAGGAGCGAGGCGGGTTATTTTACGAGTTCCAAGGTCGTAATCGTAAACGGGGGTTGGTGCTTCGAATTGACTTTGTCGGGGTCCGTCACGCAATCAAAGCAGGTGACGTACAATTTACCGTTCCAAACAATCGGTTCGCCCGGCTGGTCGAGTTCGCCTTTGGAACCGTCGCTGTCCGGCGACTGGGCGATGCGGTAAACCGTGGCGTTGGGTGTCACGACGGCGATGGCGTTTTCCGAGAAGTCGGCGATGTACAGGTTGTCGTTTTCATCGAAGCAGATTCCGTCGGTGGTACGGAGTTCCTTGATATCCCGGACCCAGGTTTCGCAGGACGTGACTTTACCGGCAGGATCGAGTTCCGCACGGAGGATCGAACCGTCGCCGAAATTGCCGAGGTACATCACGCCTTTGCTATCGAAGGCGATGCCGTCGAGGCCGTACTGGCAGTCGAGATTGTACGTGAGCACGTCGAGAACAAGCTCGGCATCCTTGCGCGTATTCGTAATCGTAACAGCTTTTGTCGCTTTGGGATCGAAGCGATAGACGCCGCTGACCAGACGGCCCGAGGGATCTTTCTCTTTCGACATGATCGAATTTGTAACGTAAAGTTTCCCTTGGTGATAGCGGACGCCGTTGGGGTGTTCGATTCCGTCTGCAATAACACGGGTCGTAACCTTGGCATTATCGCCGGCACCTTCGACTTTGCAACCGAGAAGGCGGCCTTTGAATTGCCCTTCGGGAGTGCCTTTCCAGCCCTGATTGTCGCAGATGAACAATTCGCCGTCGGGTCCGAAAGCGATGCCCATGGCGCAGGAGACGCCGGTTTCGGGGATCACGGGAACATTGAACCATTTCGTGACGTTGCCCGACCTGTCAATCTTGACGATGCAGCAGGGCTTGGTCTGGTCGGCGTAGTTAGGGCACGCAACGACGAGATTTCCGTCGGCGTCAATGGCCATACCATCGGGCGTGGGGCAGAAATCAGGCAGTTTGACGAACAACTTCGACGTTTGCATGGCCGGCTTGGGGGCAGGCTGCGGAATATTTTTCGCGGCGTCCTGGGCAAAAGCCGTCGTCGAAAAGCCCAAAAGCAAGGCGGTCGCAATGATCAGGATTCGGAGTTTCATGGTGTTGTTGCGTTAAAGGGGAATGGTGAAGTAAACAGGGATTAACGTTCTTCGGTGCCGGGGGCGATGTAGGATCTCGGGACGCTGTCGACACCCAAAACTTCGACTTCGGTGAGCGCGGCCCAGCCGGGGGCGTCCAATTCGAAATCGGTAAGCTTGATCCATTCAACCTTTTGCGGCGGGAAACGGAATACCTGGCGGTCGGCCGTTTTTTGAAGATGAATTCGGTGCCGGAACCCGTTGGAGCCAACGACCGTGCAGGCTTTCCAGAACGTGTCATGAGGGAAATCGGCCCGAATCGTGACGGCGATCTGGTCCGTGCGGACCTGCTTGCCGAAATCGACTTGCCAGTAGAGACCGTCGACGTTTTGTTCGGGTCCCCAGCTTGGGAAGTCGCCGCCGTGGCCCTTGTTGTCGGTCTTGCCGTCGATGCAATTCGAGGCGGCGTATTCCGAAGCATCCCGGCAAACGCTGTTGCTGGATGCGACCGGATAGGATGCCGGTGTTTCGCCGGGCTTGGCGTCTTTGACACCGGGGTTCAAAGCCAGATTTCGGTACGGATTCGACATGTCCGTCGTAGCTTCTTCCCGGACCTGTTTCTTTCCTTCGCTATGATAGGAAACGAAACGGACGAGATTGTTCCGATCTAACGCGGCCATCGCATCTTTCTTAGCTTCATAATACTGGAATTTTTCCTTGTCGCGGTCGTTCCAGATATTCGCCTCGGCATAATCACCGCAGAAGGGGACCAAAAGGTCGATCCAGGACGCGATTTTATCGAGTTCTTCGCGCGACAGTTTCACGTCGTTGTGCGTTTTCCCGCCGAGGGAGAGTTTGGGATCCAACATTTTCAGCAGTTCGCTCTTGGCCGACCCGGCCTTATACGGTGGCAACATGGACGGAACATCCTGGATGTTAATCCAGTTGACCATTGTGGTCTGCCGACCCATGTAAGGTTCACGCTCATTCGGTTTGGAGGAATTGGTCAGATTCAGGTAGGCCCGTGACCAGGCCCGTTGGGCGCCGGGGTCCGGGATCGGAGTTCCTTCAAGACTGAAGGCGCTTTCCCGGGCATTCGAAGCGGAAATTCGATTGTCCCGTTTGTCGGGCTCAATGTTCGATTTCAATCGCCAAAATCCCAAGTCGACGCCGCGACCGCCGCCGGTGTCCCGGACATGGACGGCAAGGTGATTCGTGCCCGGTTTGAAGGCGGCCGTGGCTCGGCTCGGCAGAACGACATAACCGTAGTCGGCATTGAAACCGCTTTCCATGAAAACGGATTTTCCATTGACGTAAACCGTGATGTCCTCGTCATGGAAGTGCCGCAACATAAGCGGTTGTGGCTTCCAAGTCCGAGGCAAGTCGATCGTGGTCCAGAGCCAAATGTCGGAGGTTTCCCAAGGATTTTTCAAGGCCTTGCCAGGAATGTGACCGAAACCGCCTTCGCCTTTGGGAAGCTTTGACGCCGTTTTGAAATAAGATGGCTGCATCCAATCGTCGTCAGGCTTTTCTGTGGTGAAATGCCAAGGAGCGCCCGTTTTCAGGATCGGCTTATCGACCATCTTGGCGGCCTGTTCCATGCTCATTCCAGAGGCGACCGTCGGGCCGTGCTTGGCTTTCTGGAACGGCGGCACTTTCGATTCGTCATTGTGGCACTGGATACAGTGCTTATCGAGAATCGGCTGGATTTCCTTCGGGAAACTGAATCCGCGTGTTTCACCATAGAACGGTTTGAGCGGTTGCGGCCCTTTTTTCAAGGCCATGGACAGCTTGTTCGGCTGGGCGGTCAGGTTTTTGTCCTCATGACAACCGATGCAGGCAAAGTTCTCGCCGGGCTGGAGCGTGGTCCAGGAACGCATGGTTTGGATGCAATGGCCGTTTTCGTCGAGTATCTGGAAGTAAACGGGCATTCGGGCCGGCACGGTAAAACTGGCGGAACCGTCCTCGTGAATCGGCGTATCACCCAAAGGAATCTTGACGTCCCAGGTTCCGTGGGAAATCGAGATGGGCGTGCTGACCATAGCGCCGCCGGCAGGGCCGTGGTTCGAATTATTGCCGATGCCGGTACTGCGGAAATCAAGGCCGATGACGCGCAGGGTCTTCGCCTTGCCTTTTTCGATGCCTTCCATGCCGGGCCCGAAGTAAACATCTTGGAGCGAAAAAGTTCCGAATTCGTTCTTGGCGTCCGGAATGGAATCCCGCACCGGCGGGGCCTTGCGGGCGGTCAGCGGAAACGGTTGGTTGCAGGAAATTTTCTCATCCCGAACCAGCAGCTCGCGCTCG
>JBEBTM010000472.1:0-3687 GCA_040393745.1 Thermogutta terrifontis
AGCGGACCGGGTGGACAGCATGTCAATAAGACAGCCTCGGCCATTCGTCTGACCCACTTCGAGTCGGGCCTCGTTGTCAGTTGCCAAGATGAAAAGAGCCAGCACAAGAATCTGGCCAAAGCGCTTCGTGTGCTCAAGTCGCGGCTCTACGAGGCCAAGCGGGAGGAGGAAGAAAAGAAGCGGTCCGAAGAACGCCTGAGCAAAATCGGCAGCGGCGACCGGAGAGTACGGATTCGGAACTACAATTTCCCGGTGAACCGTGTCACGGACCATCGGATCTGCCTAACGCTTTATAAGCTCGATACGATTTTGGCGGGCAATCTCTCACCGGTCATCGACGGGCTCCTGGAATACGAACGCCAGGAACTCCGCAGCGCCTTCGGTACCGTCGAAAACTAATTCGTTTAACCGGGCGGCGCAAATGCCGGTGTCTCTCTACGAAAAAAGGACGACCACTCCTAAGAGCGGCCGTCCTTTTCCTGTCGATGTCGACCATCACGTGATGCCTACCAGCAGCAACCGGCAGCGCGATAACCGCGATAGTAGCGGGGGACGGGGGGGCAGCAGGGGTCGCAGACGACGACCGGCGGCGGGCAAACCGGGCGATAGCACCCGAACAGACCGCGGCGATAAACGACCGAGCTGCACGGATCGACGAACACGCGCGGCGGACGGCACGGGGCGTAGCACGGGTTGCAGCACGAAGCGTAGCAAGGGGCGACGCAGGGCGCGACGGCAACGACGGCGGCGTCATCAGCGACGGTTGTGGCGGTCTCAGTGGCGTCTTGAGCCGAAGCGAATGTGGCGAACGCGGCGACGAACAACACCGCGAACATCGAGACGATAACTCTCCTGGACATACTAAACTCCTTCACAGTAAAAACAAAGATGCTGGTCAAACCCCTCGGAAGATGTTTCTTCGGCAGGAGCTCCGATTTCATGGCAAACAGCGGGCCGGGATGAACAAAATCCCAGTAAACCCCCTCTGTTTGGCAGTCCATGCAATTTATTTTATCGATACACTCCGCAAAGTCAACAACGCCGGAAGAAAAGTTCAAAAAAAGTTGCGAGGCATCATTGAAACTGCAAAAAAACGCGACTTGCGGTGCCGGATACGGAAACGCCTGCCTTTTCTCCGGCTTCTTTTCGATTAAAATGGCTCCGATCCGATATTTCGGCGGCTGGAACCACCCCCACGAAACCAATCATGGAACACAGTAAAAAAAACGTGATCGATCAGGACCGTATTGCCCGGGCAGTGCGGGAAATCCTTATTGCCATTGGCGAAGACCCCGACCGGGAAGGTCTTTTGGAAACCCCGGACCGTGTGGCTCGAATGTACCAGGAGCTTTTCGGCGGACTCCATGAAGATCCTCGGACGCACACGAAAAAATTCTTTCAAGAGAATTACAATGAAGTCGTTTTGGTCCGCGATATCAGCTTCAACAGTACTTGCGAACACCATTTGATGCCGTTCATGGGTAGCGTCCATATAGGCTACATTCCCGACGGTCGGGTGATCGGTTTGAGCAAACTGGCCCGGGTCGTCGAAGTGTTCTCACATCGGCCGCAGGTCCAGGAACGCATGACCGAAGACATCGCCGAATTGCTTTATCAAGAGCTGAAAGCCAAGGCCTTGGCCGTGGTCGTGGAAGCGGAGCACACCTGTATGACTGTTCGGGGCGTGAAAAAACCGGGCTCGACCTGCGTGACCTCGGCCCTGCGCGGCGGATTTCTGAAAAATCCGTCAAGCCGGGCGGAAATCTTCTCGCTCATCAATACTCGGTAGTGGAATGTTCTCCGCCGAATGCTCACTTCCAAAGACTTGCGAGCCCCCCGCGTCCCGGGTATAATAGATGCGGTTTTGATAAATATCCCCCTCTTTCGTTAATATAACCCAAGGAGAATTGCGTGTCCAAGAGATTTTTTACGAGTGAAGCGGTCAGTATGGGCCATCCCGATAAACTGGCCGATCAAATTTCCGACGGCGTGCTCGACGCGCTGTTTGCCGAAGATCCCATGAGTCGGGTCGCCTGCGAAACCATGGTCACCACGGGCATTGCGATCATTGCCGGTGAAATCACGACCAAAGCGAAGATCGATTACCAAACCGTCGTTCGAGACGCCATTCGCCAGGTCGGCTACACCGACGACCAATGGGGCATCAACGCGGACACCTGTGCCGTGATGGTTTCCTTGGACCGTCAAAGTCCCGACATCGCCCAAGGCGTGAACGACGACAAAGACAGTCGCCATGCCGGTGAAATCGGTGCCGGTGATCAGGGACTCATGTTTGGTTTTGCCTGCAATCAGACACCGGAACTCATGCCGATGCCGATCGCCCTCTCCCACCGGATCACGAACAAACTGACCGAAGCCCGGTTCAAAGAGGCTGTTTCATGGCTCCGGCCCGACAGCAAAAGCCAGGTGACGGTCGAGTTTCACGGCCACAAGCCGGTCCGCATCGATACCGTGGTCGTTTCGACGCAACATGGCCCCGAGGTTCATCAAAAGGAAATCGCGGAATACATCATTCCGAACATTATCGAGCCGTGTTTGCCCAAGGAATTGAACAAGGGCGACATCAAGTTTCACGTCAATCCCACGGGCCAGTTCATCGTCGGCGGTCCCCACGGCGACTGTGGTCTGACGGGTCGGAAGATCATCGTCGACACCTACGGCGGCTGGGCTTCCCACGGCGGTGGTGCGTTCAGCGGCAAAGACCCGACGAAGGTCGACCGCAGCGCGGCCTACATGGCCCGGTACGTGGCAAAGAACGTTGTTGCCGCCGGTTTGGCCGATTCCTGCGAAGTGCAATTGGCCTATGCGATCGGCGTACCGGAACCGGTGAGCGTGCTGATCGACTGCCGGGGCACGAACAAGATCGACGAGGAGAAAATCTCGAAGGCCGTGCGTGACATTTTCCCGCTTACGCCATCGGGCATTATTAAGACATTGGACCTGCGGCGTCCGATCTACCGCAAAACCGCGGCCGGTGGACACTTCGGCCGGAACGATCCCGATTTCACCTGGGAAAAGACGGATAAGATCGACGAGTTGAAAAAATTGCTCTAAGCAATGAAAGAGCGTCCATCCCCAAGTTGCGCTTCGCTCTACTTGGGGCTCTTTGTCGGGAGCCGATTCGATTGTTTTGCGGAGACCGACGTCTCCGCTTCTTTGTATGTTCATCAGCGTTGTTATTCCTGTACGAAACGAGGCCCGGCACATCGCCAACGTCTTGGACCGTCTCTTGGCCCAGGATTACGACGCCGATTCCTTCGAAATCCTGGTTGTCGACGGCCAATCCGAGGACGCCACGCAGGAAATCGTCCGAAAATACGCCGAACGCAACGAAAATATCCGGCTTTTCGATAATCCTGAACGGCTCGCCAGCGCAGCCCGGAACATCGGCGTCCGAAATGCCCGGGGCGACGTTCTTTTGGTCGTCGACGGCCATTGCCTGATCGAATCGAATTTTATGCTCAAAAATGTCGCTGTCGCGTTTGAAACGTCCGGTGCGGATTGCCTGGGGCGACCTCAACCCCTGGAAATGCAACATGCCACGCCGTTTCAATGGGCCATCGCCTCAGCCCGGCGGAGTCCCCTGGGGCATCATCCCGACTCGTTCATTTATTCCGGTCGGGCGCAGTACTGCAATGCCATCAGCGTTGCCGTCGCTTATCGCAA
>JBEBTM010000473.1:0-3687 GCA_040393745.1 Thermogutta terrifontis
CCCGATTGACGTATTTGCCGCGTGAAATCAAAAAAATCCGGAAGCACAAGGTCAATTTCGTCAGCTTGACACCGGGAACGGCCTTCGACCATAAGAGCCGGGGCGGGCATATCGAAGAGCGGGCGATTCTCTATCACATGCTTTGCGGTCTACGCTGGGCGGATGGCCCGAAACGAAACAAATACCTGAACGGCCTTCTCAACATGCTCCAGGCGACGGCGGGAAAAGATCGCTGGCGAAACCGTGCCAAAGCGGCTCTGAGTGAAAAGATGGACACCTATCTGTCCCGCCGTTTTCGCGACATGGTTCGGGCGGACAAAAAATTCTATGCCGAATTGAAAAAATGCTGCGAAAGTTTTCACTATCATCGAGACAAATATCCGAAAGAGGATTCCGACCTTCGTTACGCTCTCATTGGGAAACTGAGAACGAAGCTTGCGGCGACGTGTATCAAGGCATTGGAACCGGACTTGGTCATTTTGGATGAATTTCAACGGTTCAAGTCCCTGCTTGACGGCAAGGACGACGCGGCCAAGCTGGCCTCGCAGTTGTTCAATCATCAGATCGACGAAAATTTCGGCAAGGTTCGCGTTCTACTTCTTTCGTCGACACACTATAAAATGCTGACGCTGAATCAGGAGTCGGTCGAAGACGACCACTACCCGGACTTCATTCGGACATTGGAATTTCTGTTCAAAGATGACAAGGAAAAAGTGACGGAAATCGAGAAACTCTTTTCCGAACACCGCAAATCTTTGCACGGTCGAAACTCCCATGCCGCCGATATTCCAGACCGAAAAAAAGGAATCCAAAACGCCTTGCTCCAGGTGATGTGTCGGACGGAACGGGTTGGCAAAACCATCGACCAAAATTCGATGCTTCGAGAGAATCCGATTGAAACCGAACTGCTGGCAGCCGATTTACGGCACGCGGCAACCGTGGATGAAATCGCCCGAAACGTTCGAGGTGGCGAATCGATCGAGTATTGGAAATCGGCTCCTTACCTGGTCAATTTCCTGAAAGACTACGACTTGAGACGCCGTATCGACAAACATGTGGAAGCCCCAAACGAAAAGCTTTTGTCCGCTTTCAAAGTTGCTGAAAAACGGAAACACCTTTTGAGCAAAATACGGTTTGAGAATTTCGATGAAATCGATCCCGCGAACCCTCGCCTTCGGGCTTTGATGCGGGAAACGTTGGATCGTGGTCTTTGGCAATTGCTTTGGCTCCCGCCGTCCATGCCCTACACCAAGCCAGCGGGTCTGTTCGAAGGAAAGGAAAATCTAACCAAATCGCTGATCTTTTCGAACTGGAATGCCGTTCCCAACGCCATCGCGACGCTCTGCTCTTATGAGGTTCAGCGCCGCATGTTGGGTGATCGACCGAAAAACGATCCTTCGCTGACGCATTCCAGCTTATACGACAAAATCAAGCCGCTTCTCCGTTTCGCCCGGAGTAATGACCGCTTGGTCGGTATGCCTGTTCTGGCGTGGATGCTTCCTTCACCGACCTTGGCGACTAGAATCGACCCGCTTCGAATTGCCCTGAATCACGGAAAAGAACCGATCGACGTCGAGACGCTCAAAACCGAAGTCCGGACGATTTGTAATGATCTTCTCGACGCTTTGCTGAAACAACTGCCTGCTCCGTCGGAAGGAACCAACCCCGACCAACGCTGGTATTGGGCCGCTCCTGCGTTATTGGACCGCCATTTGCCGGATTTTCGCGATTGGTGTCGGAACGAGAGCAATTGGAACCAAACAGACCTTGAAGCGGACGGCGATTCCGACACTTCGCAAGATGTTAAGACACGATTCAAGGATCACGTTGAAGAACTTGTTCGGGTTGTCGAAGAAAAAGAGCCACTCGGCCCGGTCCCGGAGGATTTGGCAGACGTTCTTTGTGAATTGGCTTTGGGCGGACCGGGGGTTTGTTCGTTGCGGGCTCTGCTTCGTCTGAACGGCCAAGCCTCGCCGTCGGATCATTCGGTGTTAAGTGCCTCCGCGAGAATGGCGTCGGGGTTCCGCTCTCTTTACAATGCCCCGGAAGCGATCGCTTTGTTGCGAGGACAGGACGACGAGGACGTTTATTGGCGACAGACGCTCCATTACGGCATCTCGGGCAATCTCCAAGCCGTTCTTGACGAACAGGTTCACGTTCTGCGGGAATCCCTCGGAGTTCAGTCGCATCCGCTTGAAACGCAGGTTAAGGAAATCGCGGAAAACTTTCATACGGTGCTTTCGCTCCGCACGTCACAGATCAAAATCGACGAGATCAAACCGGAGGGAGACCGGCTACTCTCGGAAGGCTTCAACATGCGTTGTCGTTTTGCCCTGCGGCTCGGCGACATCAAAGGCGACGACAAAGAGGACATTGTCCGACAAGATGCCGTCCAAAAAGCGTTCAATTCGCCGTTCCGCCCGTTTATTTTGGCATCGACGTCCATCGGGCAGGAAGGGCTTGATTTCCATACATGGTGTCACTCGATCATTCATTGGAATCTGCCATCGAATCCGGTCGATTTGGAGCAGCGTGAAGGCCGTGTCCACCGTTATAAGGGCCATGCTGTCCGAAAGAATGTCGCCAAGAGATATAGACTGGAAACGCTCGTCGACTTGCTTAACAATTCGAACGGCGCCGACCCGTGGGAGTCGCTTTTCCGGCAACCGGTCCGGGACCGCCGAAGCGACCAGAACGACATGGTTCCTTAATGGATTTTCGAGGACGTGGAACAAGCGGCAAAAGTGGAACGGCGAATCCCGATCTTGCCGTACAGCAAGGAAGTCATGAAATTAAAAAGACTTACACAGGGCTTAACTTTGTATCGAATGGTATTCGGCCAACCTCGTCAAGAGGATTTGCTGGCCAGCCTTGAGCGGAATGAAACGATGGATTTCCATGAAATTGCCGATCGACTTATATCACTTGAACCGCCGGATTGTGTGTGATTCAAATCCTATTGCAACGTGACTATTTCGTCACGCCCCTGTTTTGAGTGGCGATTTCAGCACCACAAAACCTTGTACGAGGATAAAGGCATTTTCCGCAATCGCAAGCAATCATATAGTTTACGTTATCTATTGCGTAGTTTTTTCTCATTTGGCATAACCATTGCTCCCAGAATAATTCAGTTTCGTTCCGAATTTGCATCTCCCAACAAAACGGAGGCCCACAATGAAGAAACGAGCGTTATTTCTGGACTGGAACGGGGTTGTTGTCGGCAATGGCAAGTGCAATCATCCCAGCGTCGATGTCTTTATCACCGAGATTTTCGAGGCATTGAGCTTGCTCGGTCGGACCGTGCTCAGCGTCTTTGTCATCTCCAATAAAGCCGGTATCGCCAAGGGGCTGTACACGGAAACGGATGTGTGGAATTCGTTTCATGAATTGAATCGACAGTTGCGATTTCAGGGCATTCCGGCCATCGCCGGGTTCTATTATTGCCCCCATCATCGCGAAGGAACGGTTGCACAGTATTCGCGAGAGTGCGATTGCCGTAAACCAAGCCCCAGATTGTTCTTTCGTGCCGCAGAAGAGCACCAGATCGATTTGGCCAATTCCTGGTTCATCGGCGATCAACGGAAGGACATTGACGCTGGTGCCGCCGCCGGGGTGAAGAAAACGATCTTGGTTCGCACCGGTCGTGGCAAGCAATTCGAGCAGGAAGCCCACGGCATGGACGTCCCC
>JBEBTM010000474.1:0-3684 GCA_040393745.1 Thermogutta terrifontis
ATGATGCCGAACTGCGCGACCCGTTTGTAAATCAATCGTCGCGAACCGAAAAGACCTTCGGATAATACCTCGGCCGGGGTTCCCCGGGCCCGACGCCGGACATGCGTAGCGAATTCTTCCTCGGTACTTCCGAAGAGCGTTGGCAGATCAAGCGAACCCGCACAGTGCAGTTGTCGGAACAGCCGCTGGAGCATGGACGTGGCCGCCCGCACGGCATGGTGCCAGTAGATCTCGCTGAACATGATATAACGTGCGAAAACCATGAGTTCGGCCGCGGTCTTGCCCTTTTCCGTGATGGCCAGTCCGTTTCCGGATTCGTTCACGCAAAGACTGCCGATGAGTCGGCTTTGATCGAGATTCCGGCCGTAAGGCACGCCCGCGTGAAGGCTGTCCCGGAAAAGGTAATCCATTTTGTCGATGTCGATGGGGCCCGAAAGAATGCTTGACAGCAACGACCGGGCCGGATCGCCCAGCGCGGTTTTATCGAGCAATCCCGTCACATCGCCCGGTTCGATGTGCCAATCGCTTCGCAGCAGCCGAGCCAGTTCTTCGTCATGGATAAAGCCCGCCGCGAGCGTCTCGTGATCCGGGACGTTTTCCGGACGAATATCCTCGATCAAATGACAAAAGGGCCAATGGCCGATGTCGTGCAACAGCGCCGCGACGATGAGCAGTTCCGCCTGCCGACGGGAAATCATCTCGGAGAAACGCGGCACATGAGCCAGTCGTTTGAGAAAGAGCAGAGCCAAACGGTACACGCCCAAGGAATGCTCGAACCGGGTATGCCGCGCAGCCGGATAGACCAGCGAAACGAGGCCAACCTGCGTAATCCGGGAAAGTCGGCGAAACGCTTGCGTGTCCATGATCCTGCGGACTCGCGGCGTAAGCGGGACGTCCAATTCCGGGGGCACCCGGACGAAGCCCATTTGAGAATCGAGGCCGACGATTTCTGGGATGGTAAGCATGGCGGTCACCGGCGTGTGCATCGCTCGGCCAAACGTTTTTCCGTTACAATTCCGTGGATCGTGAACAACTGTCCAGGATCGTCCGAACGGCAACGCCTTGTTCGACGGCGAGGCGTTTGACCGATTCGAATTCCGGGGCGACCCGCTGCGTGCCATCCGGGAGATAAGCCCGCTTGGCGTCGAGGATTCCCCAAGGCGTTTCAAGTTGGCAGGGCTCTCGATGCAATACGGACCGTTCCACCGGCCAGCGTCGAATACCTAACGTCGAGGTTTCCGAAAACAGGAATGCTTCCACATTCAAACGCTGTTCCTCGCCGCAAAGCACGGACAAGGTCACGCCGGGCCGCTGCTTTTTCATCTGGATCGGCGTGGTCCAAACATCAAGCGGATCGAAAGTCCAGAGACGTTCCACGCAATGCCCGACCAGTTCACCGCTTATATCGTCGAGGTTTGTTTCGAGCATCCAAACCCGCTCTTGGGCCACGGGCACGGCAAACGGATCGCTCGCGCCGTCCTGCCGGGTCACTTTTTCGAGCGGTAAATCCAAATCCCGACTGTGTTCGTGCTCCAGCCGCGTCGCCGTATGAAGGCGATATTTTCCCGTTTCAACGTTGCCGATGAGAAGGCGAAGAATGTTCGGTTGCGTTTCCAGATCCCGACTGCCCGCCCCAACGCCGATGGTTTGAACGGTCATTGAGGGAATCGGGCCGAACTGCTTGACGTAATATTTCAAAATCGCGGCACCGGTGGGTGTGGTCAGTTCGAAAGGAACATTCGATGCCGCAAGGGGCACGCCACGCAGCAGTTCCGCCGTAGCTGGTGCGGGAACGGAGCAGATTCCATGGGCGATTTTGACGGTTCCCGTACCCGTGGGAACCGGTGAGGCCTGGATTTCGTCCACATCGAGATAATCCAAACCGACCACAGTCCCGACGATGTCCGCGATGGAATCGGCGGCTCCGACTTCGTGGAAATGGACCTTTTCAATATCCGTTCCGTGAACGAGCGCCTCAGCCTGGGCGATCAATCGGAAGATTTCGCTTGCACGGCGTTTGTTTTCGTCTGAAAAACGACCCGACTGGATCAATCTCAGAATTGTCGAAAGATGTCGATGTTCGTGATGATGACCTTGTTCACCGTGCCCGTCACGGCAATGGTCGTGGTCATGATGATCGTGTTCTTCCGACGTGAGCACCCTGACCTGTGTGGCCCGAAACCCTTTACGAGTAACCGTTTCAGCAACAAGCCGAACTTCGTCAAGCACGCTTCGGACGGCATCGTTCAAAAACGAAAGGGGCACCCCGGCATCAATTAGGGCACCGAGCGTCATGTCGCCGCTGATTCCCGAAAGGCAATCAAAATACGCGATTTTCATGGAAAGATCAGCAAGCACGGCTTGCAACTCGCGGGGTGGTGAACATCGGAGCCGCGCCTGTCAGGAAACGGCAAACCCTGCCAAAACAAAGGTAACTTCCGACAGTATAGCCTCGTCCCCGTGATCCCGCAAGCCGGTTTTCGCATCTTTTCGGGCGATGTTCACACCCATACACTATGGCTTCTCGGTGGGGATCGGTACAAAAACGATGCCCGAACCTTCCTTCTTTTCAACACGGTATAAGGAACATCCGTTGCTCCTGGAATTCTTACCGTCCTGAAAAAGCTCTCCATAGATATCCCAAAATTGATCATCCGTGTTAGCTAATAAAACGCCATCATACTTTTCCTCGATGAGTTTATGGAATTAGAGCCGAGGGGCTTAAAAGGGCCGGGATTCCCACACCCCTCTTCCTCTCGTGCTCCTTACGTGTCGGTCCAAAGGAATGAACGCGTCCATTAGGGCGGTGCATGTCAAAAACTCACAGTCCTCTTGTACTGTGGAACAGACAGGAAAATGGCCTAACCAAGAGGTGATCTGGTGATCTTGCTTTCGATCTGGCATCTATCGTCTTATATGCCAAAAGAGCAATCCGGTTTTATCGGCCAAAAAGCCCAAAACCAGAGAGCGGGCCGCACTGAAAACAGTACGATTTAATTTCATAGCCACGCAAAAGGAATGCCTCCTTAAAACAAATCCTACGATGTTTTCTCTGCTTTGATCACCCCAAAATTTGGCTATGCCAAGAAATGAAAAAGGCTCGAAGCTGCAAGTTATTGCAATTTCAAGCCTTAACAAAATCGGGGCGACACGATTTGAACGTGCGACCTCTGCGTCCCGAAAATAACTATACATCGACAACGATTAGGCGTTAACCCTCTGTGCGTGGCGACTTAGGGAAAATGCAAAACAAGCGATTTTGGCCCGGTTTGGCCTCTTTTGGCTCCACTAATGACACGCTAGAGCGTGTATTAAAAATCAGTTTGGAGTAATTTAGGCGGGTGGCGGGAGCAGGTATCCGGCGTGGCGGAAGTAATATTTCCTACGGGATACCTCCACCAGGTAAGCGTTTGCGGGAGTTGACTATTTGAATCCACAATTTGATGTTCAATCCTGAAGAGAATCGCCATAAGTTCGGTGATTGAGTCCGCCATATTTCCAACGGCTTCACTACGACCTTCGTACCCGATCCGCAAACGTTCCCATTCGCGGATAACTGGTTTGTTGTGTAAAAACGAACAATTACCGCTCTTTGTCAAGTTCTTCCAGTAGCTTGATTCTGACCAGCGTCGGCAGTTTGATCGTGAAAGCCGTGCCTTTTCCCAGAGTGCTTTCAACCCGGAT
>JBEBTM010000475.1:0-3681 GCA_040393745.1 Thermogutta terrifontis
GTATAGCTTGCGCTTTTCCGCATTGCCGAGAATGTCGAACGCTTCCTGAACCTGCTGGAATTTCTCCTTCGCGGTCTTGGGATCGTTCTGGTTCAGGTCCGGATGGTACTTCTTCGCCAGTTTGCGATACGCCTTTTGGATTTCATCCTGGGACGCCGTTTTGGCGACCCCCAGGGTTTTATAATAATCGTCGGACATGGTGAGTTTTGAAAAGAGCGTCAATTCGCTTGCGTTTTAACCGCCGAGCGTGTTTCCTTGAGAGAATCATTCCACTTCGTAACACAAAAGCAGTCCCTGGTCGCGGACGTACAGCTTACCACCGGAAAGCACGGGGTAGGTCCAACTGTTTTTGTCCGACCGGTTCGGCTGCGGGAATCGGGCATGCTCTTTATAGCCGTCTTTGGAGGCGTCCACCAGCGCGATATTGCCGTCGCCGCCTTCAGCACGGACGATCAGTTTGTCGCCCACACCCAGCGTCGCGCCTTTGCCCACGCTACGGTTTCGCCAGAGAATTTCGCCCGACTTGGGTTCCACGCAAACCAGTTCGTTCTGCGTGAGAAGGTAAAAATATCCCCCCGATTGAACGATCCCCCCGTGATGGTTTTGGAGCCTTTTGTTGATTTCAAAAGAGTCTTCCACTTTGAACCGTTTGCCTTTGCCCGTGACTTTGAAGCCGCGTCCGCCGACATCGTAAGCGCAGGACGCCATGATATAACAGGTTTCCGGGCCGTCCATCCAGAATGCGGGATCGCTGCAAACGGCCACCTTGCCGGGACAATCCGTTTGCCAAAGGACTTCGCCGGTTTTCGCGTCGAGCCCGGCAATGCGTTTATCGGTGAGCAGCACGTACTGACGGGTGCCGCCGATCGTCACCGGCACGACGGAATTGTACGCGGCGGCATCAGTGATGCCGGAACTGCGCCAGAGGATTTTCGGGCCCTTGCTACTTCGATCCAAGGCGATGACGGTGCCCCGGTCGCCGCCGATGGGAAGAACGACCTGGTTGCCGTCAATGATGGGTGACATGGAAAACCCCCAACCGGACATGACCCGGCCACCGAGTTCCTGTTCGACTTGGCCTTTCCAGAGCAGTTTGCCGGTTTTGGCGTCGGCGCAGACGAAATCGCCGAATTGCCCCAAGGCGAAGACGAGTTTGCCGTCCGTGGCCGGGGTGCAACGGGGACCCTGATAACCGCCGCCACCGCCGGTTTTGCCCACGGGGAGTTTCCAGAGTTCCTTACCGTCGGCGGTGCTGAAGGCGAAGAGGCAACAGTCGCCGTCCCGGTCGCCCATGGTGAAGAAACGGTCGTCGGAAAATGAGAGATTGGAATAGCCCGCACCGAGATTATTGACTTGCCAAAGCAGTTTGGGTCCCGACGAGGGCCAAGTCGCCAGGGTTTTCGTCTCTTGGGTCACTCCGTCATGATCAGGCCCGCGCCATTGATTCCAATCCGCGGCAGACAGGGACAGAACGGAAAAGGTCAAAAGAAAAAACGGCAAAACAAAACGCATCACGGTTCTCCATGAAAAAGGAAACAAACGGAAGGCTGAAAACTCATGATCATTTTAGCGAAAAAACCTCCTCGGGCAAGCGTCGGGCATCTTCAAAGCCTTTTTCGATCGATGGGGCTTCGAAAGCCATCCTTCCGCCGATCCTGAAGTTTCCGAACGGGTCTATTGGAAAACGCTCCTTGAATCCATTGACTTTTACCTCCGCGTTTGGGAGAATACGTGAGCGACGGAGGAATTTAGGTTTGCCGGAAAGTCTTATGACGATTCCACTACTCGGTCGGAGCCAAAACCGCGACAAAACTTGCCGATAAAAGCCTTCGGCCGCATATCCACGGTTCATTTGCCATCCACGACATCATGCACGATCACTTTTTACTTCCGCTTTGGGCCCAAGGGCAAGGCCAGGGAATCGGCGAATTTATCGGCGTTATCATCTTCCTGTTGATCGTCTTCTTTCAGTTCATCAGGACAGTCTTCGAGGCCCGAAAAGGCGAGGCCGCCTCAGCTCCGCCTCCTCGCTCCCGACAGCAACGCCAGGAACAGCAACACCGACCACCGGAACGGGAGGCTCGCCCCGCTCCCCGACCCGAAATGGCTTGGGAACAGGATCGAATTCAGGAAGAGGAGCAGCGGGGACGAACCGCGTTGGTCCGGGAGCTTGCCCCTCAAGGCGTTGGACAGCGTTTCGAGGTCGCGCCGGGAACGCTGGACGCTTCCAACCTGGAAGGCACGTCCCTGGAACCCACGGTCAAGCCGACTTTGGACAGCATGACGGGCATTTACGAAGCATCGCCGACTTCCGAGGAACGCCCCGACCAGCCGCTGACCTTGGACATCCAGAAACTCATGGCCCGCCCGGAAGGCATTCGGCAGGCGATTATTCTCGCGGAAATCCTGAAGCGACCGGACTACGAAGAAACGAAATTCTCCCTGCGATAAAAATTTGTGCAAAAAACACCACCCCAAAGCGTCACCACGGGTTAGGGGGCTACCGGGCATTCCGCTCCAGCGCTGACGCCTGGGGGCCGGCGTCGTTTTTCCATTCCATTTTACTTTTGGAGGTCGATCATCATGTCACTTTCCCGTCGCCGTTTTCTGCAAGCTTCGACCTTGGCCGTCGCGGCTCCGCTTTTGTCTTCCATCGCTTCTCCCTCGGTACATGGCGCCGAACGGGACAAGAAATACCGCGTGGCCCTGGTCGGCACCGGCTGGTGGGGCATGAACATCATGAACGCCGCCATCAACTCGAAAACCGCCGAACCTGTCGCCTTGGTCGATGTCGATCGCCGGCAACTGGACAAGGGTTTCAAGCGAATCAAGGATTCCACGGGCTTGGAGCCGAAAACCTACGGCGATTATCGGGAAATGCTCGAACAAACCAAGCCCGACATCGTCATCAATGCCACGCCGGACCACTGGCACGCCCTGATCACGATTGCCGCCTGCCAGTCAGGGGCTCACGTTTACGTCGAGAAGCCGATTTCGCACACCGTCAACGAAGGCATCGCCATGGTCAAAGCCGCGCGGGAGACGGGCCGGAAAGTCCAGGTGGGCACGCATCGCCGGGTTTCGCCCCATAATGTCGCGGCCATGGAATTCCTAAAAAGCGGCCGACTCGGAAAAATCGGGCACGTCCGCGCCTTCGTCAATTATCAGGGCGGGCCGGGCAAACCCACGCCGGATTCCTCGGTTCCCGAAGGGCTCGATTGGGATATGTACTGCGGTCCGGCGGAGTTGATTCCATTCAACACCCGGATTCATCCCATGGGATTCCGTAACTTCATGAACTTCGCCACGGGCCAACTTGGCGACTGGGGCATCCACTGGCTCGACCAGATCATGTGGTGGGCCGGCGACAAAAAGTACCCGAAAAGCGTGGCGTCCACCGGCGGTCGCTTCATCGCCGAGGATAACTCCGATGGGCCCGACACGCAGCATGTCGTTTACCAATTCGACGATTTCGACCTCGCTTGGGAGCATCGCCGTTATGCGGCCAATCCGCCGGAAAAGCACAACATCGGCTGCTATTTTTACGGTACGAAAGGCGTCTTGCACCTCGGCTGGCTCGACGGCTGGAGTTTCTATCCCAGCGGCGACATGAACGTCACCCCGACGGAGCACATGGACGCGAAACTGGACGAGCCCGACGGGCAAAATATTGCCGGTCTT
>JBEBTM010000476.1:0-3666 GCA_040393745.1 Thermogutta terrifontis
GCCCCTACTATGACGCCGCCGCGACGGACAAAGTCAAAGGAAATATTGCATCGAAATTCATGCCGTTCAACGACCGTCGGGCCAACTTTGCGGATTACAATAAAAAAGTGTTGCTCGAAGACATTAAAGACGGAACGTCCAATACCGTTTTGATGTCGGAAAATCTCCAGGCTTGGACGTGGTATCAAAGCAGTTGGGTTGACACTCCGGACGAATTTGACACTCCGAAAACCCGTTTGGCCGACACGGTCATTTGCTTCGGTTTCATCTGGCACAATCAATCGGTTTCAGGTTTATTCCGCAATCGGATCAACGAAGAGTACGTCCAATCCAATTCCGCCAAACAGTCGACGATCCAATATGCACGACCGTCTTCCCGGCATCCGGGCCAGGTCGTGATGCTCTATGCCGACGGCCATGTGGACAAGATGACCGATACCGTCGAACCGGGTGTTTATCTTTCGGCGGTTTGTCCGGACGATGATCTGGCCAAAAAAGCCGTGACGGGAACGCCCGCCGGACTCGGGTATTGATCGACGGAATTCTCTCCCCCGCTTGCGTGGAAGCGGGGTACCGGACTCAATTTCCGAACAGGTTTAAGGATCTCTGAAAAATTCTCTCGTGCACTGCGACTTACGGTCGCGGTATCGGTCATTTCAGCGCCGGAGAGAAAGCCGTCGTTGACAAAAATGAATTTTTAGAAGCGTCCCAAGGGGTTTCTAATCTTTTTTTTCTCTTTTTTCAACGATTTTCGCAACTTTTTCGCCTTGGCTCTTGACACGAGGGCGGCAAGATGGCAATATGTTGGCTTTTAAGGGGTCCGCCGTCTTTCCGATGCGTTTCACCCTTGAAAACAAGGGGTCTCCCCTATCTCGGTGTGCCAGGCATTGCCGGGAACCCCGGGCCGTCGTGGTTCCGAGGCGACAATGCTTCACATAAATTGTTCGACAGTGCGAACACCCAAGGAGGAAATACAATGGCCAAAGCCGAAAAGAAAGCTACCGACAAGAAGCCTTTGACGAAAACCCAGATTATCGCGGCGATCTCGGAAGCGACCGAATTGACGAAGAAGGACGTGACCGCCGTCCTCGATGCCCTGACCGAAGAAATCAGCAAAAGCATCGGCAAGAAAGGTGCGGGCTCCTTCACGCTGCCCGGTCTGCTCAAAATCGAAAAGAAGTTCGTCAAAGCCGTCCCGGCCAAAAAGAACGTGGAAAACCCGTTGCGTCCCGGCGAATTCTTCGACCGCGCAGCCAAGCCCGCCCATCACCGCGTGAAAGTCAAAGCTCTCAAGGCCCTGAAAGAAATGGTCTAAGACGCCGGCGGCGTGTTTGATGCCCGCTATCGTTATTGACGGAAGTCGGTGACGAGCGACCGCAAGCGGAGGCGTTGTAAATCAGTGAGGCAGCGCACACAAAAACCGCGAGATTCGTTTTTGCGACGAATTACGCGGTTTTTTGCGTTGATCTTATCAACCCGTTAGAAGTTGAGTTGCAGGCCGACGTTGACCAGGTGCACATAGGTTTTGTGCGACGAATTGTAAATGTCGGCGTTGTAGTCGAAGAAGACCGAAGTCGTCTTTTCTCCGTCGAGCCAGAAGTAGCCGCCGATGCCCAGGTTCATGTAGTTGTTGCCCAACCGGACGCCCCGGATGTCGAACTTGTCGCCGCCGGCGACGAAGTTGGCCCAGGAAACGGGATAGTTTTCGTCACCCATATTGGTGACATAAAAGACCCGAGTACGGAGGCCGCCGCGAACGCCCGTGGTTTCCGATGAAAAACCGATCCGAAGGAGAGCCCGATTGTAACGCATTCTGTGATACCACAGGGCGTACAAGCCGCCGTTCGGATTGATCGTCGCATCGACGCTTTCTCGATAGGCGTCCTGCCAGATGTGCTGGAAGTCGAACCCGAGGGTGGGCCTCAGGATGAATGTCTTGTGCAGTTCCAAAGGCCGAGCCAGTTCCAGGCTGAGGTTGAACGAGTTGCCGTTCGGATCTCCCCGGTAATTGTCGAAGATGCCCTGTTGCGTGGTATCGCTGGCGACGTCGGTATAAATGTCCCCGTTATGGATCCGGTGCTTCATGTCGTACTGCTGGAATCCCAGACCGATGTAGCTCTTGAATTCAAACGTGTCCGCCGGAGCGCAAGCGAAGTACAGGCCCATAATGTAGTCGTCGCTGTCGACGCGGTCCAGGACTTGGGTGAGCTTGGTATCGGTGTATCCCATGACGGCGCCGATGCTGGAATAGGGTGTCAAGTTCAACTCGGCTCCGACCATGAATCCGGAACGGTCGAACTTGTATTTCGCCGAATTTCCGTCCGAATGGGCCATGAAAGCGGTGTTCGTGAAATCGGCCCAGAGTCCGCAGTAGCGGTGTTCCGTGGGGAGCATGCCCGGCGCTTGTCCTCGGAGCATTTTCGAGGCGCGACCGTTAATCCGGTTCCAGTCGACGCGGCCCCGGTTGCCCGTTTCCATGCGTCCTGTTCCCCAACCGATCTTGGGAAAGAGAACTTCGCCGGGATTCCAAAGGTTGATCAAGGCGCTGTTGGCACGGTAAGCCGACCCGATCTGGTTGTAAACGCTCCTCAAGGCTTCAGCGGAATTTTTAGAGTTTCCGAGCGAATAAAGGATTTCCGGATCGGAGTAAAACACGTTGTCGATGGCCGTGGCGACGGATTTTTCGTTGTAAGTAAGGGCCCGGTTACGAAAATACTCCTTGTCGCGGTAGGCGCTGATATACGCACGGTGCCGACCGCCGCTTTCCCGTTCGATGACGACGTCGCTGAACTGGAAGAAGCCGATGTCGGGCGTGTCGACGTGGATGAATTCGCCGTCGATCGTCGAAGCCCGCATGATCGTGAAATCCATGTTGTCGACCTTGGGCCGCTCTTCGTTTTCCCGAACTTGCAGCAGACCGTCCAACGTGGCCGCACCGCTGACGTAAATATAATCGTTTCGATTATTTCCGATGTCGACGATGTAAGTCGAGTTTTTCCCGAGTTCCAGGTGGCCGAAAATATTAAGCTGGCCGATATCCTGTCCGTCATTCTGGCCGGGAGAAATGGTCCCGTTGCTGCGGACGGTTTGGGGAGACGTGTTATTGACGAGGGTTCCCCAGGTTCGATCGGAGTTGGGACGGCTGATCTGCGTTCCCGTGTAAATGCTGCCCGTTCCTGTCAGGGTTCCCCGACGGTCGATGGTCAAAGTATCCCGGAGATACAGGACCGGATCCGCTGTGTTCGTGGTTTTCGTCAAACGGAGCGTGGCGTCTTCCATGATCACGGCGGAATTGGCCAAAACCCGGTTTTCGTGGAATCGGGTCACGCCGCCGACGAATTCCAGGTCGATTTTCCCGACCGTGGCCGTCCAAATGCTGTTGCCGTTGGCGTCCGTGTCGGCGACGATGTTGATGTTGTCCGAGAAAGTGAAATCGAAATTATCGTCGCCGTATTTTCCGCCGACCGGGTATTCGTCCTTGGAACCGGCCATTGAAATCGTACTCATGTCGTCGGAAACCGTGTCCGCGGTACTCATCCGGTGTCCGAAGGTCAAGGTGGTCGTGAGTTCGGCCAAGGCGTTCGGGTTATCCGCCGTAATCAAATGCTGGAGCGACGTCCTGTACTGGGCCGCTTCGGGATTGTAGAACGACAGAATATTGCCATG
>JBEBTM010000477.1:0-3663 GCA_040393745.1 Thermogutta terrifontis
ATTGCTCGGGATGAAGTTTTACATTCCATTGGGCCGCCCGGACCTGCTGGGGCCCGACTATTGCCCGTTCCGATCCGTTCGAATTCATCAAAAACCTTCGCTGACGGTGTTGTACCAGAGCAACGACAACCGTTACCTGGAGATGCTTACCGCACCCGTTTACGACGAAAACGGCGAAATCACGAGCTTTGTCGTCCAAATGCGGGATGTCACGCAGCAGAAAATCCGGGACATTAAGCTGGAACTGCTCCGCAACGCCGGTCGGGCTTTGTCGGAAATCTCAAAGGAAGACATTCTTTCCCTTTCACAAAACGAACGGGTCGCGATTCTCCGGACCAAGATCGCCAAATACGCCCGGGAAATTCTCCTGTTCGACACCATCGAAATCCGGATTCTATCCGATCGGACTCCCCATCTTCTCGAGCCCCTGCTGGCGATCGGCATGACCGACGAGGCGGCACAGCGAGTTCTTTACGCCCTGCAGGAAAACAACGGCATCACCGGCTGGGTCGCCTACCATGGAAAAAGCTACAAGATGGATGATTCCGGTGACGACCCGTTTTACCTCCAAGGCATGCCGGGCGCGAAAAGCTCGATCACGGTCCCCTTGATTCATCACGGTAAGGTGATCGGAACCTTCAATGCCGAAAGCCAGAAACCCAAAGCGTTCAACGACTACGACCTGAAACTGCTCGAAGCCTATGCCGAAGCGGTCGGCCAGGCGATCCACACGCTGAACCTGCTCAGCGCCGAACACGACGACGCCGCATACCAGAGTTTGGAGCAGGTCTACAACGACGTCGTGAAGCCTCTGAACCTGATTTTGAACGAATGCGCCCGATTGCAGCGAGATACGCTGGATGACCCGGAAGATCTTTACGCCGCCTTGGCCGCGATCCAACAGCAGACTCGCGAGATCCAGGCCGCCTTCCAGAAGCACGGTGCCGAAATTGCCCCCGCGCTTAAGCTGGAAATCTCGGCCACGGACTGTTGCAATTATCCCATGCTTCGAGGAACACGCATCCTGCTCGTCGACAGCGACCCTTCCGTGGGTGAGGAATTGAGCCGGATGCTCTTCTATTACGGCTGCACCGTGGAATCGGCGACCACGGGCGAAGGCGCCCTGAAAATGCTGGAAACGGGCCATTACGACGTCTTTTTCAGCGATATCAAACTGCCTGACATGTCGGCGTTTACCTACTTCAAGTGGGTTCGTTGCATCCTATGCCGGGAGGCGAACGACATTCCCGTCGAAACGCCCTGCGATCCGCCGGAAGAATCCCCGGTTTGCGAGAACGGGAAAGCGCCGTTCATACCGTTCATTTATATGCGTATGTTCGGCTACGACACGGGACACGTCGCTACGAAAGCCCGAGAAGCCGGCGTCATTGGCTTCATTTACAAACCCTTCATCCTCTCGCAGCTTTTGGAAACGCTGAAAAAAGTTCTCCTGCACGGCCCCTGACAACCACGCCGGCGCTGTCGTATCTTGATTGTCCTGCCGGAACAGGTACAATGTGGGGACGGAATGACCGTGATTGATGGCAGACCTTTTTTGCAGACCAAACCACCAGCTTTTGGGAGAGCAAGCCCATGTCGGACAGTGTCAAACTGAATATTAAACTGGAAAAGAAGCCGAATTCCGTCTATTATCGGCCCGATGGCAGCTTCAACGAAGAGGCGGGAAAAACCGCCTTTGCCGAGCTTTTTCAGTTTCATCAATACTCGCTGGCCCTGCCGGTTTTGACCGGTGCCCCAAACGCTTCGCTCACGGGAGATAAATTCTGGATCGTCGACTTCGAACTGGCCGATTTTGCCAACGTGGGCATGGCGGGGATTTTCTTCGTCAACGACAAGGAGCATGGCTATTTCGGGCATGAGATTTATTTGTTGCCGTTTCAAATGATTCCGGAACACGCCCACGTCGAGGCGGAAGGAGAATCGGCCAAACACGAAGTTTGGCAGGTCCGGCACGGCGAAGTTTGGACATTCTCCCAAGGAGGCAGCGAAGCCGATTTGAGCAAATACCCGCCGGACATTGCCGAAGCCCTCCAAAGCCAGCTCAACGCCCAGGCGATCACTTGTTTCAACGCTCGAAACCTGAAGGCGGGCGAGATGAACTACCTCGAAGCCCTGACCGAGCCGCATTTCATGATCGCCGGTCCCGAAGGCGCGATTGTCACCGAGTACGGCTCCTTCCACAGTGGCGGCGGTTTGCGGTTTACGAACCAAGCCGCCAAAGTCGGCAACACGCCGCCGCGATAGAGCCCTAGGAGAGGGTGACGTCGCCCACTTCGTTTGGCATGCCTCTTGTTCCTCCGGAGAACTTTCCTTTGTCGGCAATCCCCTTTTGTACGGAAAAAAGCGTTTGGCATGGCGTCGGTGCCGTAACGGAAAATCTTTGCGTAGCCGAGGATACGTACCGCCTCACGCTGCAGGTCACCGAGCCGACGCCCCCGATCCGGCCGGGCCAGTTTGTCATGCTCCGTTTGCCGCACCGTGCCGATCCGCTTTTGGGACGCCCCTTGGCGATTTATCGCGTGGAAAACGAAGGCGACGGAATCCTACTCGAAGTGGTTTACATCGTCGTCGGGAAAATGACGGCCCGACTCGCCGAAATTCGCCCCGGCGAAATGCTGACCCTCTGGGCTCCGCTGGGCAACGGGTTTCCCGACTTCAAGGCCGAGCACACGATTATGGTCGCCGGCGGCATCGGACAAACGCCGTTCTTCATGCTTGCCGACGAACTGCTCGATTCCCGCAGAACACTGCTTTATGGTGCCCGGCACCAAGGCCGGATGGCCTGCGTCGAGGATTTCGAACGGATCCTGGTCGACGTGCGACTTGCCACGGACGACGGCTCGGCGGGCTATCACGGCCTCGTTACCGATTTGATCGAAAAGGTTTACGAACCGGGTGAATCGACGCAAATTCTCTGCTGCGGCCCCCACCCGATGCTCCGGGCCGCATTTCAGGTCGTCCAAAAACTCGAACTGCCCTGCTCGGTGTCCCTGGAAACGCCGATGGGCTGCGGACTGGGAATCTGCTACGGCTGCGTGGTTCCGTACCGTAGCGAAGGAGACGACGAGTGGGATTACCGCCGAACCTGCATCGACGGGCCCGTCTTTGACGCGTATCGATTGCGGTGGTAAATGCCAAAGCGGTCTTGTATGGTCCTCCGCCCTCAGTGAAGCCGCATGCCCGGTTTTGCGCCTTCGTCGGGGGAGAGCAGGAAAATATCCGAACCGCCGGGGCCCGCGGCGACGACCATGCCTTCGCTGAGTCCGAATTTCATCTGGCGCGGCTCCAGATTCGCCACGCAAACGACCAGGCGGCCGATCAGTTTTTCCGGTTCGTAAGCCGCTTTGATGCCCGCGAAAACCTGCCGGAATTCGCCGCCGCCGAGCGACAGTTTCAGTTTCAACAGCTTCCGGGCCTCAGGAACCTCTTCCGCCTCGACGATCCGGGCAATACGGAGATCGACCTTTGTGAAATCGTCGATGGAAATCTTTTCACCGACAAGCGGTTCGGCCTGGAGCGATTCGGGCCCGTCGCCGTCGGCGGCAATGACCCCCGAGGTTTTCGCGGCCCCGATTTTCGCTTCTTCCTTGCTTTCTTCCACGATCTTTTCCACGCCTTTCATGTCCACCCGGGTCATCAGGT
>JBEBTM010000478.1:0-3659 GCA_040393745.1 Thermogutta terrifontis
GGAGCAAATTGACTGGTGAACAAATATCGAACAACCAGAAAACTATCCTTCGTCGTCTAATCCAAACGGCAAGCATGGGAAAAGAAAGGATCTCCTGCGACCTGGAAGAACTATTTGATTACATCCATAGCTGTCCTATTCTTTCTACAAGTCCAATTAACGTTGATGCCTTGAAGAAAACTTTCTATCTCTATCACATATGCGACAAGAGTAATCCGGGAGTTCACAACAATCATAGCCAGATTGCGTTTGCTGGTTTTAAGAAAAATTATGATCCATACAGATTGAATGTTGAAACATGGATTGATGATGTTCTCGGATGCATCCATGTTTTACGAAGCAAATTATATTCATCGTATTTAATCGACGACAATGAACAGTGGGCAACAAATGTTGAAAAAGCAGCCGAATGTTATTCATTTCTTCCAAAGTTGTTTTCAAAAGACAATCCACCCGTTCTTTTTACTACGAACTATGATACGGTTTTCGACTCTCTTGCCGTTTCTGGAAAACTGAAATCAATAAACCTATCGCTTCAAAACGGCACGTTTCTTGATGGCGACAATCGAAGATTTTATTTCTCGCTTGAGAATTACTTGCAAAAGGAGGCCGGAAACGCATTGTTGCCGTTGTTTCTGTTTCGGATGCATGGCTCGGTGGCGTGGGAGCGAAGGGGAAAAAGAATTGAGGATCATTTCCCGCAAAAACACGACAGTCAAGCTGAAATTGTCGAACCGGTCATTTCAAAAAAACTGCCACAAAAAGAACCTTTTCGTGGCATGTATGACATTTTCAAAAATGTCCTGCAAACCAACAGGGTCCTCCTATCCATTGGATTTTCTTTTCGAGACGACGCGATAAGGACGATCGTTGAAGAGGAGCTTACCAGAAATGAATCGTTCAAAGTGATCTGCGTGGCGCCAACTTGTGAAAAAGTGCCCGAGTTGGATCATTTCATGATCAAGCTCGAAAATGACTATGCCGGTCGTTTCATCTGGATGAAGGAGTATTTTGGTACACCGGAAACGGCCCAAAAAATCCAAACTGCGGTCGACGAGTGCCTGAGTCATAACACGGAAACATAATTGAAATCCCCATGCCCAGCCCCATCCATCATCTAACGATTCGCGGCTTCAAGTCGATTCGCCGACTGGAGCAGTTTGAACTGCGGAAATTGAACATTTTGATCGGTCCCAACGGTTCCGGTAAGAGTAATCTCGTCTCCTACTTTCGGATGCTTGCCGAACTGGTCGAAGAGCGGCTCCAACTCTGGGTCAGTCAGCAAGGCGGCGCCGATCGTGTTTTATCATTAGGCGTGAAGAACACGCCTTCTTTTGAGTCGTGTGCCGAATTTGGGCCTAACCAATATAAGTTCGTTCTTAATCCAGGAATCGACGGCAGCTTTTCTTTCGCAGAAGAACAACTGTATTACAAAGGAGACCACCTTGCGAAAGAAGGTGTTTGGTATCCGCTCCACTCCGGCCATAAAGAGGCAAGAATTAAAGAGGTGAGCAAAGAGAAGTATCGTTACAGTACGATTGCAGGATACTGTTACAAATCCATATCGGAATGGAAAGTCTACCACTTCCACGATACCGGCGATACGGCTGGCATGAAACGGCTCGGATCGGTGCAGGACAATGAATATTTACGCCCCGACGCTTCGAACCTTGCCGCATATCTATATCGTTTGTTGAACGAGAAGCCTAGCGTGTATGATGAAATCCGTAAGACGGTGCGACTCGCGATTCCGTTCTTCGATGACTTTACGCTCAAACCGCAACCGCTCAAGACCGGCGAGGAACAAATTCGGCTTCTCTGGCGGCAAAAGGAGAGCGATTATCCGCTTTGGCCGAGTCAGCTTTCAGACGGTTCGCTTCGGTTCATCTGTCTTGTAACGGCCCTGCTTCAGCCGGTGCCACCGTCAACGATCATCATCGACGAACCGGAACTCGGCCTCCATCCCTATGCCATTACACTTCTCGGGGCTTTGCTGCGGTCGGCCTCGAAGCGGATGCAAGTAATCGTTTCCACGCAGTCCGTGCCACTGCTTAACGAATTCTCGCTTTCCGACCTGATTGTCGTTGAACGGGAAAACGACGAGACCGTGTTCAAGCGGCTTGACGAACAAGATTTTGCCGCGTGGCTGGAGGACTATTCAATCGGCGAACTCTGGGAGAAAAATATCCTGGGAGGGAGGCCGCAGTCATGACGCGAATCCACATCATCTGTGAAGGCCAAACCGAAGAAGCGTTCATCAACAACCTGCTCGTTTCGTATTTCGCTCCTCGCGGAATCATTCTGCACCCCTCGTTGATCGGCAAGCCGGGACACAAGGGCGGTTACGTCAACATCAATCGCTTGTTTGTTGATATTCGCCTTCGATTACTTGGCGATAAAACTTCGTGGTGTACGACCTTCTTCGACTATTACGGCCTGCCGGACAATTTTCCGGGCAAGTCGGAAGCGGACAAAGGTGGAACCGTCGAGGAAAAGTCCTCACGGCTCCTGGCGGGTTTGACGGCGGCTCTCGCTGAAAGAATCGATACGGAGCCACTTCGCCGGTTTATTCCCTATGTCCAAATGCACGAATTCGAAGGACTCCTGTTCAGCGATCCCGTCAAGTTCGCCGCCGGTATCTGTCGCCCGCACATCGGTCGGCGGCTTCAGGAAGTTCGCGACAAGTTCGCCAATCCGGAAGAGATCAACGACGATCCCACGACAGCCCCGAGTAAGCGGATTCAAGCCGCCTGTTGGGACTATGAGAAACCAACGCACGGCACGCTGGCGGCACTGGAGATCGGATTGGAGGCCATACGGCGGGATTGCCGATTGTTCGATGGGTGGTTGAGTCGGTTGGAGTCCTTACCGCCGCTGGATCAATGATTCTTTTCTCTGTACTATTTTGTACTACCGAAACCTGTATGCGACGATGAGCAAGACGAAACCGAAAACCGATTTGACGGACCAATTACAAGTCGACGAAGGTTCGCTGTTCGCCCGTGTTGCGGAGATCATTGAAACTCGCAAGACCCGTGCCGGAGCCTATGCCAACCGGGAAGTAACGCTCATGTACTGGGAAGTCGGGCGGTACATCAACTCGGTCGTCCTCGACGGCGAACGCGCGGAGTACGGCAAGAAGATTTTCTCGTCACTGTCGAGAAAATTGGTGGAACAGTACGGCAGGGTCTTCGAACTGCGAAACCTGCGGCGAATGGTTCAATTTTCAGTACTTTTTCCCGACATTGAGATTGTGTCGCCACTGGCGACACAATTGAGTTGGTCGCATTTTATCGAGCTATTACCACTGCCGTCAGATGCGGCAAGACTGTACTACGCAAATGATGCGGCAGCACGTCGCCTGGGAAAAAGGGAACTCCGCCGTCAAATCACCCGCAAAGCCTATGAACGCCGGGAGATCGCCAACACCGCCCTGACGGAGCAATCGGCCATCCCGTTCAATGTGTTCAAAGACCCGTATCTGCTGGACACCCTGGGGCTGAAAGACAACTACCCGGAAGCCGATTTGGAAAAGGCGATTTTGGCCGACCTGGAGGCGTTCATCCTTGAATTCGGCCACGGCTTCACGTTCGTTGCCCGCCAAAAGCGGATGACGATGGACGGCGACGATTTTACGCTGGACTTGCTGTTCTACCACC
>JBEBTM010000479.1:0-3637 GCA_040393745.1 Thermogutta terrifontis
GCATCATCGACCTGTTTTGCGGAGCCGGAGGCTTGACGCTCGGCTTTACTCGGCTCGCTTCCCGGCCGGCGGTTTCCGTTTGGGCGAACGACTTCAACCGTTACGCCGCCGAGACGTACAATGCCAATTTCGGGCCGCATTGTGTTGACGGGGACATTATCGACTTGCTTGCCGATCCGAAGACCGAAATCCCACAGGCCGATATTGTGATCGGCGGGCCGCCCTGCCAAGGATTTTCGCTCCTTAATAAGAACCGTGACGGCGATCCCCGCAAGCAACTCTGGCGTCCCTACATGGAAGTCGTTCGGCGAAGCGGTGCGGAAATCTTCGTTATGGAGAACGTGCCGCAACTGTTGGGAACCATCGAACACGGCGAAATTATCGAAGCCGCCCGGCAAGCCGGATTCAAGACGACCGCCGCCGTTCTTTGTGCCGCTGATTACGGCGTGCCGCAGACCCGGAACCGGGCCTTCATCGTCGGCTGCTCCTTCGCTGATCCGGGCGATTATTTCCCGCCACGAAAGACGCACTACAACCCGCTCAAAAAACCGCAGGCTCTTTTGTTGCACGATCTTTCGGAATACGTTGCCGATCCGAAGCCTTGGACGACCGTTCGGGATGCGATTGCCGACCTGAAACCGCCGGCCGGGATCGAAATTCGCAACGAAGAACCGCCCTACAATCTGCATTTCGGACGGACGCCGACGGAAACATCGCTCAAGCGGTACAAGGCAATTCCGAAGGAGGGAATGAACCGATTCGACTTGCAGCGGATCGCCCCGGAATTGACGCCGGATTGCTGGATCAGGAAAACGCAGGGCGGTACGGACTTGTTCGGTCGGCTTTGGTGGGATCGACCGGCGTTTACGATCCGAACCGAGTTTTACAAACCGGAAAAGGGGCGAACACTCCACCCGAAACAGCACCGACCGATTACGCACCGGGAAGCCGCCCGATTCCAGAGTTTCCCGGACGACTTCATTTTCACAGGCACGAAGATCGAGGTTGCCAAGCAGATCGGCAACGCCGTCCCGCCGCTCTTGGCCGCAAAGGTCGCCGAGGCGGTTTACGAGTTACTGGCGGTCAGAGTTAAATAGGGTGGCAAAATAATGAAACAATATCGTTGCTTTGGCGATACACGACAGCTCGGTTTTTGCGTGTTCTGTAGCGATGAGACAGATTCCCGCGACCATTGCCCTTCACGGGTGCTGCTGGATAAGCCGTACCCCGAAAACGTGCCAGTGATTCAAGTATGCCAAAAATGCAATTCCAAACTTTCGTTGGATGAAGAGTATTTTGCTTGCCTTGTATCTTGTGTGATAGCAGGGACTACCGATCCGGAGAAAATTTCAAGAGAAAAAATCAAACGCATTCTTCAAAGAAAACCATCATTACGTTCTCGCTTGGATCAAGCAATGTCAACCGAGAACGATAACGTGTTTTTCAATGTGGAAACAGAACGTGTCACCAACGTTATAACGAAACTCGCAAAAGGTCATGCGCTATACGAATTACACGAGCCATGTATCGAAGAGCCGGTCATGGTTGAGTGCGTTCCACTCTCCGAATTGACGAATGCTGAGAGAGGCAACTTTGAAAACCCTCCAGTAACGCGGGTTGCCCCTGAAGTCGGCAGCCGGGGGCTGTTTAGGCTTGTCGAGATGGGCAACCCATTGGGTACATGGCCGTGGATCATCGTCCAAGAAGGGGTGTATCGTTATCATGCCTCACTAAATGAGGGTATTACAATAAGGATAGTCGTTCAAGAATACTTGGCATGTCAGGTTTCTTGGGCATAATCGCAATGGTTGACGTATTCACCAAGGAAAAGCGGCACGAGATCATGGCGAGCGTCAAGGGACGCGATACGAAGCCGGAAAAGATCGTCAGGTCGCTCATTCATCGGATGGGGTTTCGGTTTTCGCTATGTCGGAAAGATTTGCCGGGAAAGCCTGACATCGTTTTGCCGCGACATGGGAAGGTGATTTTCGTTCACGGTTGTTTTTGGCACGGTCATGCGAATTGTCGCAAGGCGACCATTCCGGCGACGAACACGGCATTTTGGATGGAGAAGATTACGAAGAACAAAGTCCGCGATACAAAGGTCAAGCGGCAGCTTCGACAGGCGGGCTGGCAAGTGCTTGTCGTTTGGGAGTGCGAAATCGCCCGAACGGAAAAGCTGATACGAAAATTGAAAAAATTCCTCGAACCGGGTAACGAATGATGACACGACGACCATCGGAAGGGACGCCGAACGAACTGCGACAACAGTTGTTCGATTTGCTGGCCGACTTCGAGAAGAAGCTGAAGCAGAGCGATTTGCGGAAGAAGGTCTTGGCGTTGGTTCCAGCCTTTCACAAGCTGCGCGATCTCGGAAGCTCGCTGATTTCGCACGAAGACGCCCCGGCTGCCCGCGACCGCATTCTCGCTTATTTTCGGAAGTATCCGTTGACGGTAATTCACGGCGACGAATTGATGGTCGTTTCCGGTATTCAAGACTGGCCGCGCCGGTTGCGTGAACTGCGTTGCGAATTCGGTTGGAGCATCGCATCGGGCGTTACGCTCCACGAAATCGCTGACGACGAAGCCTTGCCGTTCAAGGTCGAAATCGACAAGCTGAAGCCGGAGGAATATATCCTGCTCGATCCGGTTCAAGACCGCGACGCCGCCTACCGTTGGAAGGTCGCGAACGACATCCGCAAGGAAAGCGTCGGCTCCCGCGCCAAGGTCTTGAAGTTCTTCCGGCTCAACATCGGCAAGCCGATTACGAGTGAGGAACTGCGGTACGTCACGAACGACAAGAGCGAATGGGCGCGGCGGGTTCGAGAGTTGCGGACGGAGGACGGCTGGCCGATTACGACCCGTTCAACAGGGCGTCCCGATCTTCCCATCGGCGTCTACGTTTTGGAACAGGATCGGCAAAGCCCGGCTCACGACCGCAAGATTCCCGACCCGGTTCGCTGTGCCGTGCTGGTTCGCGACGGTTATCGCTGTACCCAATGCGGCTGGAATCACGATCAATGGAACCCGTCCGGCCCGCGACACTTGGAATTGCACCACGTCGAGGCCCACGCCAAGGGTGGGGAGAATACGGAAGGCAACCTGACGACGTTGTGCAACATTTGTCACGATGATCGCCATAGAAAAAGTTGATTTTAACAAACAAATTTGCCGCGATAAAGATAATACCAGGCGATGCCCGGTGAATCATTTGGCGAATTTTTCACCGAGTCACATGTTTTTTTGAAAAGGTATATTGATCATGAGCAAGAGTAAATTGTTAACCGTCAATTTGGCTCCCGATCATTTGCAAAGCATCTGCGACAAAGCCTCAGCACTTGGCGCGATTGAAGAATTGATATGGAATTCGCTTGACGCCAATGCGACGAAGGTGGAGATTGGTTTCGTTTACAATCAAATGAATGGATTGAGTCGCGTTACCGTTGTTGATAACGGCGATGGATTTACTCCCACGCAATGTGAGGAGGCTTTTGAACACCTTGGTGGTTCGTCAAAAAAGCGAATGTCGATCACATCCAAGGGCAGGACAGTTCATGGAAAAGAGGGGAAAGGGAGAATAAAGGCAATTACTGACCTGAAGAATAATTTTGCCGTCAAAGTTTGAGTTTTGCGAATT
>JBEBTM010000480.1:0-3620 GCA_040393745.1 Thermogutta terrifontis
GAACGTTGGAGAGCATTACCGCTTGTGAAAGACGTTTCGGATTTTCCCCGTTCATTTCAGGATGAATGGTGTCTTTTAAGAATCGTTCAAGATTTTCTTGAGCGAATATAGATGCAGATGCCTTCTGAATCAAATTTCGACGCGGAAAAGCTCTGCAATCGCAAGAATGCAAAAAAGCAAAGTGAAGGTTTTACGGAGAAGCTGCCAAAGAAGCAAACGTAAAAAGAGATTCACACGGACATGCGAATCATCAAACAATCAGTCGTTTATTTGCACAAACGTACGTCAAACGTTCGCTTTACGCATTTGGGATTTTTAATCAATACATAGGAGTGAGAAGGGCGACGTGGAAATACGCCCCACTTTTTCATGAGTTTTCTGACATAAGAATGCGTAAATCGCACCTGGTAACGGCAGATAATGAAGTCTGTAAAATCGATCACCGTCCAGCGATCTTCCAAATAGCCGAAATCCTGCGGATCTCTTTCTAGAACTTTTTTCAGCGATCGTATTTGCCATCGTGTCAATTGTTTCCGCCGGCCGCTACCTTTTTTCCGACCAAGTGCTTTTTGGTTCTCTTGCTCCAGTTTTTTTCGCCATTGCCGGACAGTGCAAGGCGCTACTTTAAGAGCGGTAACGATTGAGCGGTCGTTTTTTCCTTCTCGAAGCATCTTGACGGCCCGACGCCGGACTTTCTGTTGTTTTGATGTTTTTTTCTTCGGTTTTTTGGGGAATAGTCTTCTAAACATGATGAATTCCATAAAATTCTCCTTATGTTGGCAAACGATTGTTTTCATTATTGTATTCCGTTTATTCTCGATTTCAAAAAATCTGCATAACTTCTTTGATGCCAATAAAAAAGAAAAAGAAGAAAGTCCATAATTATACGAGCCGTATAATTATGAGCCTTCCCGAACTGGAATTTTTTGGATCTTTGGAAGTTTCAAGAAAAACGAAAAAATACTATGTGATTGCCGTAAACCATTCATCCATAGTCAAATACATGAATATCGGCTGTTTTTGTGTTATAAATCTATGACGAAAGACGGTTAATATCAGAATTGCCTCAATTTCGTTGTCCTGACAACAGATTTTCGCGCCGTGCGAGTTTCCGATGTCGGGGCCTTTTTATTTCCGTATAGCCGAGTGTCCTTGACGCCGGCGCTGGAGAATATATGAGCCACATCGTCACGATCCAAGTCGAGGTCTGCGACCTCGACGCCATTCGGTCGGCTTGTCGCCGATTGAATCTGAAGGAACCCGTCCAGGGTAAAGCCACGCTCTTCGAAACCGAGGTCGAAGGTATTTTGGTCGAATTGCCGGACTGGGTTTTCCCCGTCGTCTGCGTCCTCGACACCGGAGAAGTGAGATACGATCACTTCAATGGCGCCTGGGGGGATGAAAAGCATCTGAATCAATTCGTTCAGACCTACTGCATCGAAAAAGCAACGCTCGAAGCCCGGAAGAAGGGTTACAGCGTCGTCGAGCAGAACATGGTCGACGGGTCCGTCAAACTCACCGTCAACATCGGAGGTGTGCTGTGAACGAACCGACCAAGAGCATTACGATCATCGTCTCGCCGAAAGGTCGGACCAAAGTCGAAACCCACGGCTATTACGGGCCATCGTGCAGGGAAGCTTCGAAGTTTATCGAGGAAGCTCTCGGCAAATCCACCGTCGAACGTCTCAAGCCGACGTTCTATCAGGAACATCACAATTCGGAACAGGAGTACGAAAACCAATGACCAGAACTCTTATTGAAACTTTGACGAACTACATCGCCGCCTGCTTCAGCGGCCTGTGGATCGAAACCTTCGAGCCCGACGAGGCGATCAGGGAGATCGAGACGTTGTGTCGGGAACGGGATTGGAACATGAAGACGTGGGATATTTCACAAGGCGATCCGCTTTCGGCGGTCACGTCGGCGGAAGGTTTCGGCAACGGCGAGACACCGCAGTTGGTCGTGTTGCGCAATTTTCACCGTTTCCTCGGTTCCATCGAGATCGTTCAGGCGATGGAGCGGCAAATCCAGAGCGGCAAGGTTTCCCGGACCTTTTTGATCGTTCTGGCCCCGGTTGTCCAAATCCCGGTCGAGTTGGAAAAGCTGTTCGTCGTCGTCGAGCATCCGCTGCCGGACCAAGAACAACTTTGCCAGATCGCTATGGAAATTGCCGGGGAACTTCCGGACGAACCCAATACCCGTCGGGTTCTGGAGGCTGCTGCCGGAATGACTCGCATGGAAGCAGAGGGAGCGTTTTCGCTGTCGATGATCGAACACGACATGCTTCTTCCCGAGCCAGTTTGGCAACTCAAAGCGAACATGCTTCGACAATCGTCGGCGTTACGATTGTACCGGGGCGAGATCCCCTGTCTCGGCGGCCTTGGTAACTTGACAACGTTCTGCAATCGGGCTTTGTCCGGCGGCAAGAACGGGGAACGAGCAAAAGGAGTGATGCTGCTCGGCGTTTCGGGTTCTGGAAAGAGCGCCTTCGCCAAACGGCTCGGTTATTCTGTCCACCGTCCGACCTTGGTTCTCGACATCGGTGCCTTGATGGGTTCCCTCGTCGGCCAGACCGAGGCGGCGTTGCGAAAAGCCCTGAAGCAGATCGAAGCCATGTCGCCGTGCGTGGTGATGATCGACGAAGTGGAAAAAGCGATCAGTACCGGCGGTAATGACGGTGGTGTGTCGTCCAGAATTCTCGGAACGTTACTCTCCTGGCTGAATGATAAAACCAGTGATTTGTTCGTGATTTGTACGGCAAACGATATTTCGAAACTTCCCCCGGAGTTCACCAGGTCGGAACGGTTCGATGGCATCTTCTTCGTCGACTTGCCGGACAAGGCGGCTCGGGATCAAATTTGGTCCATCTACGAATATCAGTACGGTTTTGAGAATGCCAAGCGGCCCGTCGACGACGACTGGACCGGGGCCGAGATCAAGTCGTGCTGCCGATTGGCAAAACTACTCGACGTGTCGCTGAAGGAAGCCGCCCAAAACGTGGTTCCCGTGGCAAATACGGCGGTGGAATCAATTGAGTCGCTTCGGCGTTGGGCCTCGGGACGCTGTCTCGACGCCGCCCGGCCCGGAGTGTATCAATATCGACCGAAGTCGACTGGACGACGGAACCTCGGAATCAATCGGGGCGACGATCCACCGGCGGCAGTTGTCTGAATCAACGCAACGCCGACGCCCATGGGGTTCGGCTAAACATTGTGTAAACGGCCTCCTTCGTGGGGCCGTTTTTTGTTTCCTCCCATCCCTAATATAAGGACAACTTTTCCATGCCCCAACAGGAACTTTACCAACATCTCGCCGACAGGACTGGTGAAGATGTCGAAATCATCGAATCGCTCGGCTTTGAGATTGAAACTCATTTCGAACCGGACCGCAAGGAAATCAAACGCCAGCGGCGACTCAAATTGTGGCGACAGCAGCGACGCGACCGGCACTTGGCCAAGATCGCCGAACACCGGAGCGATTCCTGAACGTGTTTGTTTCCGGCAATATCAATCCCCGTATATATAAAGGAATGAAAGTATGTCAACACTGCTCGATACCCTCGAACCGCCTGAAACAACCTCGACGCGATCGTTCGGCGAAGAACTCCAAGCGTCGATGGC
>JBEBTM010000481.1:0-3589 GCA_040393745.1 Thermogutta terrifontis
TCGGCTCATGCCCTCGGGGCAGATGCGGGTTTTCCTGCTTGAGTACGAAAACACGCCCGTATCGTACAAGTTGGGTTTTTGTTACAAAGGCCGGTTCTCCGATTACCTCACCGGTTTCGATCCCGACGCGCCGTACCGGACCGGCAACAACGTCGTCCATTTCATCATGCTGCGTTTGATCCAGGAAGGTTTCACGGAATTCGATTTTCTCCGGGGGTTGGAGGATTACAAAACCCACTGGACGGAAACCCTGCGCGACACGCAAAGCCTGGCCGTGTTCCGCCGCAAAGGTTTCGCTTATTGCAGGATGAAAATAACGGAAGACGTTCTGCGGCCTCTTTGGCGCAAGTGGAAAGCCCGGAAAAACAAGACCGAGCAACAGAAAAACGACACCGGGGATGAATAACACGCCATGACGAAACAGGCGATACGCATTCTTTATCTCATCGACGAACTCTGGTCCTCCATGGGCGGCAGCGAACAGCATTTGCTTTGGCTCCTGCGGAGCGTTCCTGAAACGGAATTCGACAAACACCTTATCGTCTTTTCCGATCTCCGGACGAACGACCCCGCTTTGGAAGCCTTGGACCCGATCATCCTGGGACGGACCATCGGCGGGGGCGGCAAAAACTGGTTCCGCCGACTCAGGTTTCTCGCACGTTATCTCAGGGAGAACAAGATCGACATCATCCACGCCTTTTCGCCCATGGGGGAACTCGCGGCCGTTCTGGCCGTTCGACTGGCCGGACGCGGCCGGGTGCTGGGCAATCGCCGGGATTGCGGTTATGATCAAAGAGCCCTGTACCGCTGGATCTTTTGGCTGGCCCGGCTACTGAAAACCCGGTACGTCGCCAACAGCGAAGCGGCCCGGCAGGCGGCGTTTCGCAATAACGGTACGCCACTCGATTCGATCAGCGTGATCCGGAACCCCGTGTCCCGGCGTCGGCTTGAAGAAGGCTTGTGCGATCCTATGCCGCGCGGCGAACTTTCATTTCTCCAAAACACGCCCGGCGAACGCATCGTCGGCATGGTCGCCACGGTCCGCCCCATCAAGGATTACGGCACGCTCATTCGGGCCGCAAAACCGGTTCTCGAAAAATACCCGGAAACCTGGTTTGTCTTCGTCGGCGAACAGGATGCAACGCACAAAGCCGAACTGGAACAACTCGCTGAAGCCGAGGGCGTTTCGGCCCGAATCGTCTGGTACGGTAAGATTGCAAACCCGTTGAAAATTCTGCCGCATTTCGATATCGCCGTACTTTCGTCGCATTCGGAAAGCTTTTCCAATGCCGTCCTGGAATACGCCGCGGCGGAAAGACCGATCATTGTGAGCAATGTGGGCGGACTCGGCGAAATCGTTGAAGATGGCAAAACGGGCTGTCTCGTGCCACCGGGCAATCCGGGTGCCTTGGCCGAGAAGGTTTTGGACTACCTCAATCACCCGGATCGAGCGAAACAGTTCGGCGCGAAAGCGAAAGAATATGTATTTGACCGCTACGACGAACGGAAAATCCTGGTACAATATATGGATAAGTATCGAGAAATCGCGGAAACCTAGATTTGAGACATGCTTTTCGACTTTGTTATTAAAACCTTGAACCGATGGGAAAGCCGTACGCGGTGGCGGCGTTTTCGGTCGATTGTCACCGAGGTTTTTTGGATCGACAAGCTCCTGATTTACGTATACGAACTTGATCGGATGGAACTGCCCGAGAACGACGAGCCGGACATTCAATGGAAAGTTGCCACGGCTGAGGACATTGAGACCCTGTACCGCCTCGGCGGTTATGACGTAGACGATTGGAGTCGGGAGTTCATGCTCAGTTTCGTAAAAAGCGATCATGAATACCTGCTCCTCGGTTTACGTGACGGAACCATCCACACCTACGCCGTGTGTGCCGTGGAAAAGAAACGGATGAACGGTATGTTCTTTCGGTTGGAAAACGACGAAGCGTTCATTTCGGTTTGCTTCACACACGCCGAAAGTCGCGGACAAGGTTGGGGGCCCCGGTGTATCCGGGAGATTTGCCGCCGCTGCCATACCGAGGGGAAACGCCGGGTTTTCATCGATATTTCCACGTCGAATGCCCCGTCGATTCGCAGTGCGGAAAAAGCGGGAGCCCGGGAAACCGACTCGGGATATTACCGCAACAGAATTTGGAAACGGGACCGCCTCCGACCCTTTGGAAAATATCGGGGACGATTTGTGTTTTGAGAAAAATTCGGGAGTCAGGAGCCAAAACGCGGGAGGGTAAAAATGCAAGTTTTTCCCCACTTCCAATCTCCAGCCTCCGGTTTCCAGCCTTCACATTCATGGACGACCTTCAACTGATAGACGATCTCTGCGACCGTTTCGAAGCGGACCTGCGACAAGGAGTGCGGGCCTCCATCGAAGACTGTCTCGCTCAAGTAACGCCGCAGCGCCGGGACAAACTGCTGCGTGAACTGTTGGAAATCGAAATTGAAATCGCGGCCCAGCAGTCCGAAGGAGGAGGTGAAAGCCTCTCGCAACAGCCCGTACTCGTCCTGCGTGATTCGCTCAAAAAACGGTTTCCCGAGAAGAGCGATATGATCGATTCCATTGTCCAGCGTGTCGCCAGGCTCCGACAAATCGGCGATTATGAAATCCTGGAGGAACTCGGCCACGGTGGAATGGGCATCGTTTTCAAGGCCAGGCAACAGTTGCTCAACCAGACCGTTGCGATCAAGGTGCTTTCCCAAACGCTGCTTGACGATCCCCAGGCCGTGGGGCGGTTCCGGCGTGAAATGCAACTGATCGGCCGGTTGAACCACCCGAACATCGTCCGCGCCTTGAATGCCGGTACGGTCCAGGACGGCCCTTGGGAAGGTTCGCATTATCTTGTCATGGAATTCGTCGACGGTGTCACGCTCCAACAGCTTGGCAGTTCCCTCCGGAAAGCGAAACAGTCCGAACAGGATCGGCAATCCGAAACGCCGAACGAGACGCCCAAAACCGGTCACGAACACACGACCGTGTATCCGTCGAGCTACGAATTCCAGGCCGCGATGGCAAAAAAGACATCGCCAAGCGATCCCGGTTTCGCCATGGAATCAGAATCCGTCTTTCCGCTCCCGGCCGCTTGCGAAGCGATTCGGCAGGCCGCCCTGGGACTCCAGCATGCCCACGAATTCGGCCTCGTTCATCGCGACATTAAGCCGGCAAACTTGATGCTCGATCGCAGCGGCACGGTCAAACTTCTTGATCTGGGTTTGGGAAAATTTCTCGACGAACAGCGGACTCCGGGCGAGCATACCTCACTCACCATGGCGGGCACGACCATCGGGACCATCGATTACATTTCGCCCGAACAATGCGAAAACGCGGGGGAAGTCGACATCCGCGCGGACCTTTACAGCCTCGGTTGCACCTTCTTTTTCCTGCTCACAGGCCGGGCCCTGTACTCCGGTTCACGGTACGACACGACGCGGAAAAAACTCATGGCCCACATCGTCGGTGAAATACCGAAACTGCGAATCATCGCTCCCGAGGCCACGCCGGATCTGGAGGCTGTTATGGAAAGAATGCTCGCCAAGGATCCCGCCGAGCGTTATTGTACGCCTATTGAAG
>JBEBTM010000482.1:0-3564 GCA_040393745.1 Thermogutta terrifontis
GCCGGAGCGGGAACTCGCACCGGTCGGATTCTTGACTTTATCCTCTTCGGCCAAATCGGCATTGATTGCCCGGATGACCATATTACCGCTGGGTTCCAGGACGAGCACCTTAGCCGGCGACCTCAAATCGGGCGCTTTACGGTCCACTTTGTTCAAAATCCGGCCGCCTTGCATGTCTAAAATACAGACATCGGAAATCAGGTCGACTTTACGTTTGGATTCGTCTTTTTCCGCAGCGGCCACTGTCGTCCGGGGACGTGTGGTCGTCCTGCCTCCCGTCGCGCTCCCGCTGGACGACGTGGATGTCGAGGCCGCCGCTTTACCCTCCAATTCGGGATTAACCACTTCACGATTCTTGAAGTTGATCGTCGCCCCTCGGAAGACGCGCTCCTGGGCCACATACCATTCCGAACCGTCGAGCATGTCGAAAAACACAGCCAGGATGCTACCCACGGGTTCGGCAATTTTGTCGGCCGTGGTGATCACATTCGTTGCGAGAATGCGCGAATCCATGGGAATCGTCACCGAATTGGACGGCTCGCAATATTCGGAATACAGGATGGGCTCCGAGGTAAGATCTTCCTGGAGAACCTGCGTCGGGGGCAGACCGTAATTCGGGTTGGCCAATCCGAGCCTGACCCGGTAGCGGTAGGTTTTACCCGGCTGGACGCCGAAGTCGAGAAAACGGTAGAGATAATGCGTAACGACAATCGGATCCAAGGTATTCTTTTTTTCCTCGGCAGCTCCTCCCCGCCTTGAAAACCGTCCACGACCGGGTCCAAGGGCCTCGTTTCCACCGGATGAACCGCGTCCGCCGGAGAAGGGGTTGATCGCTCCGCTTTCACGCCGCGCATCGCTTTGGAAATAATCGCGAATCATCTGCCTTTGCAAATCTTCCACCTGGCGGAGAAGTTCGGTTTGCGAATCGGACAGGAGCGGCACGGTCGGTGGATGGGCGACTTCTTCACCGAACTTCCGGTCAACCGGCGGCAGAAAATAGGCCATGGGCAAGGACCCGGGAACGCCTGTGATCGGGGCCATGTAGGTCGGGTCGACCGGGTCCGTTCCCAAGGATCCGCCCCACAGGGCGCGTTTCAGTTCCGTCTGCTTTTCAACATCGACATTCTCCCACTGCAGGCTGCCGATATCGCGACCCGGGACGACTTCGGCTCGCTCCACGACGTAAGAGAAATAAAACGGCGTGTCCCGCTGAGGATCGGGAGCAACGCTGTTTGAGTATGCGTTGACATAAACTTCGAGTTGCTTCTGGACCGGGATCAGGCCCGTGATGACGGCCCAGCGTTCTCCTGTACGAAGACCGGAGCGTCCCGTTCCACCGGACGGGGCGTTCGTGCCGCCCGCCGCGGTTTCCATCGCTTTTTCGTACAGATCCGCCCGGATTTCCGACAGGACATCCATGGATGCGCCCACCGGCACCGCACCGAGGCCCGAGGCGGCTTTCAGTTGGGACACAGTGAAAAGCTCCACGGTTCCCCGTTGGAACTTTTCCGGGAATAAAGACGGCATCCAAGGCGTCGTTGTTTTGTAAAGGTCCTCCTGAACGCCGTATTTGATCCAGGTTGCCCTTTCGTTGTAGCTAGTCAATTCGACTCCTTGATCGACGGCCTTCTGATTGTTGGTCCGAATATGGCTCTCCGCCCGATCTGCCGAAGTTTTCAGGTCTTCCGGCTGCCAGGGGAGTAACTTAAACGTCGTGCCCTGATAGGCGATGAACCCCGCCGCGGGAATGATCAAGACCAGCAAAATCTTCTCGATATGCAGGATGAAGAACGATTTGATGTCGAATTTCTTTTTCTTCTTGCTCGATTTCATGATGTTCTTGCGATCGTTTATGATTGTCCGAAAGAACCGCGCTGCGCGGCTCAAACGCAAACGGGTGGAGATTGTTATTACGGATTACTGCGCCGTGTCCGCAGCAGGTTCGTCCTGTTTCAATCCACCGTGTTCGAGCGGATTATAAATATTGATGCAGCCGACGATTTCGATTTGAATCGCATCGGTTCCGTAAAGGCCGCCGATACCGTCGAGTTTAACCTGGATATCGCTGCCGAGCGCACCCCCACCGGAACTGCCGGAGTCACTGGAACCGCCGCTACTGCCGCTTTCACCACCGTAACCGCCTCCGTAGCTGTCGCTACTTCCACTGCCTCCTCCATAGGAAGAAGTACCGGTTCCGCCGCAACCCGTCTCCGAAGCCGAGGCCGTCGGATCATGGGCCGTGAGCTGGAACGACTTTGCGGCAGTCGGATTGATGCGAACCCAAAGAATGTCGATCGGCATATCACAATTGGCGCAATTGACCAGGATTTTCGGAATTTCTTTCTGGTCGACGAGCAAACGCAGGCATACCGGCATTCGGTTGAACTCGCTGTAGGGTGCCGGCGCCGTCGCGGCCAATGGAGTGCCTTTATCGTCAACGTAACGGTTTTCCCGTTTTACACGATCCACGTCCTCTTCCGTTCTAATGACCACGCTGCCTCCCGACGTCGAACCTCCGGATACCCCGCTTCCTCCGGACGAAGAGCTGCCCCCGTCCGACGAACCGGAAGCGCCGGAAGTACCGGCCGCACCGATTCGAGCCGAGGAAAGCTGCTGCAAAATCGGTGACGCTTCCTGACCGATCAACAGGGCTTCGATGCGTTTGACCTTGGCATTGTGGGGGCCCGTCGCACCGGCGTTAGATCCACGAACCACGGACAGCAGGGCACTGTAGACCCAAAGATCTTCCTGGGCGTACCAAACTTCCTTGGATTTGGGCTGCCGACCCCAGAGAGATGTGATTTTTCGGGTTTCCGGTTCCGCCCAGACGACGGTCCCGACCCACTTGATCAGCTCCTCACCATCTTCCGAGCGGGGAATCGTGGAGCCGCCGCCGCTGTTGGATCCGCCGGAAGAATCACCGTAATTGCTGCCCATTCCGGCCAACGGATCGTTGGGAACCTGGATGTTGGGCATGCGAATCGGATCGTATTCGACCCAGTTGCCTTGGCGATCCTTGACTTGAAAACGTCGGCGGTCGACGGAAACCTCCAGATCGGGAACATATTCCTCGATGAAGGTCAGGTAGGTTTCCAAGGCGTCAAGGCTCAATTCCGCGCCGAATTGTTTCTTCGTAACCTCATCGGCAAAGTCCGGTCCCAACTTCTTAGGCCATTCATTGCGCTTCCGTTGGTTTTCTTCCAGGGTTCCCCAAGCCTGGGAAACATAACCGGTCAATTGCGTCTTCAGCGTTTTGATTTCCGTGATCGTTTGCTCGTTCGGGTGGGTCCGGTCGGCGTTGATCTTTTCAATCGCGCTCTTTTTAGTCTCAAGCGTGTTGCTCTTGGACGTGAACTCGGAACTCACCTTGTTGACGGCGAGAACGGTTCCCACCGAAGCGATGATCAAAGCCACGGGGACGGCTACCCAAAGGGCGTATTTTTTGACCGTTTCAATGGAAAACTCTGCTTTTTTGGCCATTGCTGGATTGAATTTTGGATAATGGGTGTATTGAATCGCACGGACGGCTAACACGCCAGGTGTTACTCTTCGGTTTCACCGTCT
>JBEBTM010000483.1:0-3554 GCA_040393745.1 Thermogutta terrifontis
GATTGATCGTCTTCTCCGACCCGATGGCATAGCCTGCCCGATTACGATGTCGCCGGAGCCGATGCTCGGTCAGGACGGTTCCCCGGCCTGCCGTGTTGAGCAATCGCATCAGGTGCGCAGGTTTAAGCGATTGCGGATTGATTTTATCCATAAAGATTGATCCTTGAGATAAAGGGTAAAGAAGGGCGAATCTTAATTCGCCTCCGGCCCGGACTCCGCTTCAGCGAGAAAGGCCGTGAACTGAACGAGATTGATCGTCCCGTCGCCCGAAAGCAGATCTCCCGCCTCGGCGATTTGACGGACCTGCTCTTCGGTAATACGTCGCTGCCCGGCGTTGGAAAGCAGCAGGGCAAGCGTGTCCGGCGTCATTTTGCCGGGATCGATTTTTTTAGACATATTAATCTATATTGAATGTTGTTTCGCTCCGGGAACGTGATAGAATGAAAATATCAAACCCATTACCACCCTTGCACCGAACCGTTCCGATGGCAACGAAACAGGGATTATTGATCGTCGATATCCAAAACGACTATTTCGACGGCGGCGCGAACCCGCTTGTCGGCAGTATGGAAGCCAGCGAGAACGCAAAGCTGCTGCTGGAACATTTCCGTTCGAAAAAGATGCCGGTCTTTATTGTCCAGCACATAAACAAGCCCGATGCGCCGTTCTTTCGTCCGAATACTCCCGGCGCGGCTATCCATGAAAACGTCGCCCCGCTCGAAGGCGATCTGATGATCGAGAAGCATTATCCGAACAGCTTTCGTGGAACGGGACTGGTCGACGAGTTATGGCGGGAAGAAGTCAAAAGCCTTGTCATTTGTGGGATGATGACGCACATGTGTATCGATGCGACCACGAGAGCGGCAAAAGATTTGGGCTTCGAATGCACCGTGATCGGCGATGCCTGCGCAACGCTGGACTTGGAATACGACGGTAAAAAAGTCGCTGCCTCGGAAGTTCATGCCGCTTTTCTCGCGGCCTTGTCTTGTTTTTATGCCGACGTCAAAACGACGAATGCGTTTTTAAACGGACAATGAAGTTTATTCAGGATCGTCGACTTCTTTCAGAATGTTCGATTTCAGAAAATGCTTCGCCGACTCCGGAATCCGAGGAAGCAGATCGATGTGTTTTTCCTCGATCAAAGTGATCGGCTTGGCATGGGCCATCGCTTCGAACATTTCCGAACGAACGCCTTCGCTTTTCGTCCAATCGTTGAGACCCAAAATAAGCAATTCATCGCAAAGACGCAGGAGCGGTAAATCCTGGTTCATCCAAAATCTGTGAGCCATTTCAAGTTCGGGGATATGCCGGGCAATCGAAACGCTGTGACTGAGCGGACTGAAAACGACAATGCCCGACTTCATGAGTTGTGCCGCAACGCGATTGGCGGTAGAATAACGATATTCCCGAATCGCCGGATCGGGATGCGAGTAAGGGCAGGCGAGATAAAGAACCATAACGACTCCTTTTGTGTTTCAATAATATGAACGTGAACGATTGGGAACCGACGCAGTATTTGAAGTTCGAAAAAGAACGGACTCAACCGAGCCTCGACCTGGCTGCCCGCATTCAAATTGCCGAGCCGAAACGGATCATCGACATCGGTTGCGGGCCGGGCAACAGCACGTTGGTTCTCAAAAAATGCTGGCCGAAAGCGTCGATTGTCGGACTGGATTCTTCCGAAGCGATGCTACAAAAGGCAAAGGAAACATCCGATGAAATCGAATGGATTCAAAAAGATACGGCAGGCGATTTGACCGCTCTCGGAAAATTCGACATCGTCTTTTCCAACGCCGCCGTGCATCACATGCCCGACAAGCCGCAAGTGCTGGCTCGGCTGTTCAATCTGCTGAATCCGTCGGGAGCGCTGGCCGTGCAAGTTCCCGATACCAGAGACTTGCTTTTCGCGCAGGAATTACAAAAGCTGGCTCAATCCGAAAAATGGAATCGCTTTTTTACGGAAAACATGTATTCCAAGAGGTTTCACGGCTATTCCTATTACTATGAAATCCTTTGCGGTTTGACAAGCGACGTGGAAATGTGGCAGACCGATTACATCCAGCGGGTTTCGAGTCATGCCGACATCGTTCAGTGGTACAAAGGATCGGGCTTGCGGTTTTACCTTTCCTCATTGCCGAATGAATCGGATCGGGCCGAGTTGCTGACCGATTACGAAAAGGCATTGGAAAAAGTCTATCCGAAAGAAAAAGACGGTTTGATCCTGCATCCCATGCGCCGCCTGTTTTTCATCGCTTACCGCTCTTGATCCCCTGCCGGAATACGTTCAGCGACTTTGCCGGTAAAGTTTTCCCAACGTTTGACAATGACGTCGCAGTAATATTGGTCGATTTCCATGACGAAGCAATTCCGGCCCGTTTGCTCGCAGCCGATCAATGTCGAACCGCTGCCGCCGAACAGTTCCAACACGTTTTCGCCGGGCCGCGAGGAAAGCGTGACCGCCTTGACGGAAAGTTCGACCGGTTTTTGTGTTAAATGCACGGTATCTTTATTGCTTTCCTTTTTCACTTCCCAAAGATCGCGCTCGTTGTCCGGGCCGAAGAATTGGTGCGCCGCACCTTCCTTCCAGCAGTAAAAACACAATTCGTAACAGGACATGAAGTCTTTCCGATTCATGACAGGGTGCATTTTGTGCCAGATAATGACCTGCGAGAAGTAAAGGCCGTTGCGTTTGAAGGCGGCGGGATAATTGCCGATGTTGTGATAGCCGCCCCAAAAGTACGCCGCACGACCCGGCTCCAAAACGCGCACGATATTGGCGAACCAGGCGTCGAGCATCTTGTCGAATTCCTCGTCGGACATCTTGTCGTTCTGGATTGGACGATCTTTCGGCCGGAGTTTCGTGGTTTTCAAGGATGCCGATTCGTCGCGAGTGAAGGAGCATTGTCCCGTCGCAAACGAGTTGTTACTGCGACTTTCCACCGCCACATTATAGGGAGGGTCTCCATGAAAGATGTGTATCTTATTTCCGTCCAATAACTGATCGACATCGCTCTGGCTGGCCGAATCGCCGCACATGAGCCGGTGGTTGTCGAGAATCCAAACGTCGCCCGGCTGCGTGACGGGTTCATCAGGCGGCTCCGGGATTTCATCGGGATCGGTCAAACCCTGCTCGATGTTCAGATTGAGCAGCTTCGTCAGTTCCTTGTCGCCGAAGGCAAGCAGTTCCATGTCAAAGCCGGTCTCGCTCAATTCGGCCAGTTCGATGGGCAGGATGTCCAAATCCCAATCGCTGAGTTCGCCGGTCTTATTGTCGGCAATGCGATAGGCTCGGACCTGTTCCGACGTCAGATCGGTGGCGACATGAACCGGAACCTTCGGCAGTCCCAATTTCTGTGCCGCTTTGAATCTTGTATGTCCGGCGATGATCACGCCCTCGGCATCCACGACAATCGGCTGGCGAAAGCCGAATTCTTTCAGACTGGCGGCGACGGCGTCGACCGCCCCGTCGTTCAGGCGCGGGTTTCTTTCGTAAGGCCGTATTTCGGCCACGTCCCGCAAGGAAACGACAAGGGCCGGGCCGGGGGCCGACCCCG
>JBEBTM010000484.1:0-3553 GCA_040393745.1 Thermogutta terrifontis
GCGATACCGATATTTCCTTCCTCGCCAAGGCTTGCGAGAATTTCGATTTTGACGACCCGGACGGTTTGCAATATCTTGCCGAGGAACATTTCAGTGATTTCGGCGATATCAAAATCGGCCTGGTTCGCCGCCATGGCAACTGGAAGATCGCTGACGATGGCATGTCCTGGATTCAGGTCGATCCGTACATTCCGCCTAACGAAACGCAAAAACGTTCCGTCAACGTCGAAAACGAGGATACCGTTGACGGCGCCTCGTTCCGGTACCGTCCGCCATACGGTTTCGGTGACCACCGGAGCAATTTCGTCCCGATTCCGCTTTACGATGAAATCGCGCTGCTGGACCTCAACGGTCGGCAAATTGCCAAACATGTCACTGCTCAATCGACGAAAAAACGCTTTCCCTTTCCCAAGGAGCTTCTTGACGTTTCTCTGCCGGAGAACACTTATGTTAAAGCCGAACACTATTTCGAGCAACTCCCGAAGCTGGGCAAAGACGGCATTTACGTTTCCGATGTCATCGGAGCCTACACTCCGGCCCGGTTCATCGGCATGTACACGCCCGATTACTTGGCGTCCAGGCGTATTGACGCGAAAATTGCCGAATTGGAAAACGCTTCCGATGGAAAACCGGATCAAACGCAGTTGGATTTAGCCTGGAAACTTCGGGTCCTCAATGCCGAACTGAAGAACGAGGAAGACAAATTCAACAGCCGATTGGCCCACAATAAAAAGATCCGCGACGAAATCGACCGTCGGATCGGAGCGGATCAAACGTGGAAAATCAAGGACAAAACGCTTGAAGAAACCTCGGCGGAACTGCTCGAGCTCGAATTGCCGGAATTGGCGGACGAAATTTTGAATATCCCGTTCAAGCCGGAAGAGGAAGCCTATGCCGGCGCGGAGAACCCGCTGGGAATCCGTTTCGAAGGCATCGTCCGTTGGGTCAAACCGGTTCTCGGCAAGGACGGCGAGGTCAAGGGTTACGTCACCTTCGCCCTGAACCACGATCATCTGCTCGACATGATCGCCCACATCACGCCGATGCCCCGGCGCTATTGCGAGCTTTCCGATGCTTTCGACGGCAATTACGCCTTCATCTGGGACTACCAGTGCCGAAGCATCGTGCATCCCCGGCACCATTCGATGTGTGGTTTCAACCCGGAGACAGGCAAACCGGAAACGCCCTGGTTGGAAAAAACGCTTTACGATGGCATGCTCGCCGCAGGCTTCGATCGGGCCGACTGGCAGGATTACATCGCCACGCTGGAGAATTACGTTCCTTGGACGGGCGATCCCGACTCCTTGGCATACCAATCACGAAAAAAGCGACCCGCTCCCGAACTGACGAAAATGGGTCTCGTCGGCCTGGATGGTCGATACTTAAACAATGCCCCACAATGTACCGGCTGGATGGATTTGGCCAAAGATGGTGGTTCCGGTTCGCTTTACATCTTGTGGAGCGGTCTGTATAAGCTGAATACGGCCTCGGCGATTCCTTACTACACGGGCCAGTACAGTCCCGAAGTCCGTGGCAATCACATCGGCTTCGGTTTCGTCGCCATCGGGGCCGGTATCGACGATTTCAGCCGACCTGCCAATGAGATGGGCGACCGGCTTACGGAAATGGTCAACGACAACCTTCAGGACACCTCGATGCACCTGATTTTCACGACGGTCATCCTGTCGATCATCGTGGTTTTTGTCGCTATTTGGATGGCCTCATACTTGTCGAACCGCCTGCAATGGCTCATCGACGGAATCACGAAATTCCGTAGCGGTCAGCGGAATTTCCGTTTTGCCGCGAACCGTTACGACGAATTCGGTCGTTTGGCCCATTCGTTCGACGAAATGGCCGAAAGCGTGGTTCGGAGCGTTCATAGCCCGTTGGTCATCACCGACATGGATTTGAACATCATCTACGCCAACGACCAATGTCTGGAAGTCATGGGCGGCAAGTCATTGGTCGATGTCGTCGGAAGGTCATACAAAGACGAGAGCATTTACGATTACGGCTCCGAGTACTGTCCCATCACGGCCCTGCATCATGGAGATGAAACCTCCAAAGTGTTTTACGAAAAACGAACCGGCCGTTTCCTCCAAGGCATGGCCAATTACTTCACTGATGAAAGCGGACGGAAGCGAGGTTACATCATCACCAGTGTCGACGTAACCGAGTTGTCGCTCAAGCAGATCGAGTTGGAGCGAGCCAAAGCCGAGGCCGAACTGGCGAGTCGGCACAAGAGTGATTTCCTGTCCCGGATGAGCCATGAATTACGCACGCCGATGAACGCGATCATCGGCATCAACGACATTACGCAGTCGAAAATCGAGAGTATCCGAAACGCCGGCGACCGCGACGAATTGAACAGTTACCTTTCGCAGTTGAAACACTCGTCCATCCACCTGCTCAATTTATTGAACGATATCCTCGAAGTCTCCAACTTGGAGAGCGGCAGCATCGAGATGCTCGACAAGCCGGTCAAACTCCAGGAAATGCTTGAAGAAATCGCCGGCGGGGTTCGACTGAACTGCGACGCCAAACACCAGGAATTTTCGACCCGTTTCTGCACATTTACGCCTTCCCGTTTCCTCGTCGACGCCCTGCGTTTGCGACAGGTGCTGAACAACCTGCTCAACAATGCCGTCAAATACACTCCTGAACGGGGCCGGATCGAACTCGTCGTCGAACAGAAGGATCGTAGAGACGGTTGGTCGCTCATCGAGTTCACCGTCCGGGACACCGGCATCGGTATTTCCCAATCGGAAATCGAACGGGTCTTCCGGCCTTTCGAACAGGCTGGTGCCGACGATGACAACCATCCCGGAGGCAGTGGCTTGGGACTCGCCATCGTCCAAAAGATTTTGGAGCTTTTCAACAGCCACATCGTCGTTAGAAGCCGACTGGGCCACGGCAGTACATTTACTTTTGAACTTTGGCTCAAGGAGAACGAGAGCGATGAAACTCACAAAGTTGAAGATATCCGAGGCCGCTTCGTCGGCCAAAGGGCGCTCGTAATCGACGATGTTCTCATCAACCGCGTCGTGCTGGCCGGGCTGCTGAAGGAAGCCGGCTTCATCACGGAAGAAGCCAAGGACGGCCTGGAGGGACTCAAAGCCTTCGAAGCCTCACCGGAAAACTGGTTTGGCATTGTTTTCATGGATATCCAAATGCCGGTCATGAACGGCTACGAATCCGCCGTCGCAATTCGGGCTTTGCCCCGAAAGGATGCGAAAACCATTCCCATCGTGGCGATCAGCGCCAACGCCTTTAAAGAGGACATGGACAAGTCCGTTGAAAGCGGAATGAACGCCCACTATGCCAAACCGATCACGCAAGAAACCCTGTCCATGGTTCTGATGACTCATTGTAGGCCATCAAAATAAACGCCAAAAATATTCGCACACAAATAATCCCTCACCATGATTAAAACACTCACGGCATTCACTCTCGAAGTCGACGACGTCGAACAGGCCGTTGCGGAAATCGTCGAGCAGATCGGGCCTCGGAACAATCTGCTCGCGAACACCGTCGGGCTTTTACACTGCTCCAC